>JAIINY010000224.1:0-4923 GCA_022741625.1 Prevotella sp.
TTCTCGGCTAAGAGTCTGGGAGTAGATATTGAGGTGGTTTCCAGCTCTAAATATGTAAGTGGTGGTGCAACTTCGCTCGGCGGTCTGGTCATCGACTACGGAACTCCTTACAACGGTGATTTCGCCAAGCGTCTCTATGGAGAAATGCTCTTCAACTTCGGCGCCTACATGACTCCACAGGTAGCTTATATGCAGACCATCGGACTCGAAACGCTCGACGCGCGCTATCGTGTTCAAAGCAGCAATGCCCTGGAACTTGCCCAAAAACTGCGCACCCTGCCTCAGATTCAGTATGTAAACTATGTAGGTTTGGAGGATAATCCTTACCACGAATTGGCGCAGCGCCAGTTTGGAAAGACGGCGGGAGCCATGATCTGCATTGATCTGGAAAGCAAGGAAGCCTGCTTCAGTTTCCTCAACAATCTGAAGCTCATCCATCGTGCCACCAATCTCTTCGACAACCGTTCTCTTGCCATCCATCCGGCAAGCACCATCTTCGGCGCTTTCTCCGAGAGTATGCGTAAGTCGATGGATGTAAAAGATACCACCATCCGCCTCAGCGTAGGTCTGGAGGATGTGGATGATCTCTTCGAAGACATCAAGCAGGCGGTTGGTAGTTTATAGTAAACTCAAGTTTCGCAAGTGGTTTAAGTACGGGCTGAAGGCCCAAAAGCTCACAGCCCAGGGCATCGCCCTGGGTATAATGGCAATCAGTAAGGCGCCCTGTAAGGGCAAAAGCTTTGTATATTGCCCGGTATTTAAAGTTAAAGATTAAAAAAATGTACGATTTCGATAAGATCATAGACCGTTCGGGCAGCGACGACCTGAAGCATGGCGCCCTGCTGCCCCGCTGGGGACGAGATGACCTGCTGCCACTCTGGGTAGCCGATATGGATTTCGAGACCCCATCTTTCATTACAGATGCCCTCAAGACAAGATTGGAACACTCTCTTTTCGGCTACACCATGGAGCCGGAAGATTATCTGCCCAGCATCATCGACTGGGTGCATGACCACCACCAGTGGGATGTGAAGCGAGAGTGGATCCGCTTCATTCCAGGTATTGTAAAAGGTATCGGACTCGTGGTGAATGTCTTCACCCGTCCTGATGAGAAAGTCATCATCCAGCCACCCGTTTATCACCCATTCCGCCTCACTCCAGAGGGCAACGGCAGAGAGGTGGTCTTCAATCCGCTGAAGATGAAGGAGGATGGATATTACGAGATGGACTTCGAAAACCTGGAGAAAATCTATGATGAGAAGTGCAAGATCCTGATTCTCTGCAATCCTCATAATCCGGGCGGTATTACCTGGAGCAAGGAAACCCTGCAGCGACTTGCCGACTTCTGCTACGAACATCATCTGCTCGTTATCAGCGATGAGATTCATGCGGACATGGCTCTGTTCGGACACAAGCACATCCCATTTGCTTCGGTTTCCGACAAGGCGCGCAACATCAGCATCACCTTCCAGGCTCCTTCCAAGACCTTCAACATTGCTGGAATCGTAAGCAGCTACGCCATCGTTCCAAACGAAGAAATCCGCAGGAAATTCTATCCTTGGCTGAGTGCCAACGAACTGGATGAGCCAACCCTCTTCGCTCCAATCGCCACCATCGCTGCTTTCCGCAAGGGTGAGGAATGGAGAAAGAAGATGCTTGCCTACATAGAAGACAACATCCGATTCGTAGAGGATTACTGCCGCGAGCACATTCCAGGCATTCGTCCGTTGCGCCCACAGGCTTCCTTCCTAGTCTGGCTCAACTGCCGAGACCTGCATCTCTCCCACGATGCGCTTCTCGATTTATTCATCGACAAGGCGCACCTGGCGCTGAATGATGGTGAAATGTTCGGTCCTGGCGGTGAGGGCTTCATGCGACTGAACGTTGCAACCCCTAGAAGCATTCTCAAGCAGGCTTTGCAACAGTTGGAAAAGGCAGTAACCCAACTCTAGACCCGCTAGAAAAGACAATTCTAGATCATTAAGAATACAATAGCCGTAACTACTTCTGCATAGTTACGGCTATTATATTATAAATAAGGTAGAGGAAGACCTTTATTCCTCCTCCATTAAGTCACGTATCAGCTTGATTTCGTAATAATCAATGCCGGTTCCCAATGCTTCCTTGATTTCGCTGAAATGCTCCATCTCGGGATGAACCTCCATGAATTCACGGATTTTCTTTTCGTGGGCACTAGAAATCAACGCACGCAATCCAACCTTTCCTTCCTTTACGTATGAGGTAAGATGACCGATGATGGTGCCTTTGGTAAAGCCACGTTCTGCAGCAATCTGATCCACAGTCATACCCTGCTGGTAAAGATTGAAACTCACCTCCTTGGTTGGAATCTTCGGTTCCTTCGGCTCATTCGATTTCTTCGATTTTCTGGCTTTTCTACCAGAACTATAACCGGCACTTGAAGACGCTCCTTCGCCCATTTCATCCAGCAGCATGAACTGCGCCTTCTTCTTCAGATAATCAGTCACCATAAACACAGCGCTGCGCTCGTATTTCAAAAGACGTTCCTTCAACTTCACATCCTCAGAAAAGACAGAGAAGCGGTCCTGGAACTGTTTCTTTGCTACCTTATTATCCGTATCGAGATTCGACTTTCTGATCAAATCGCTCAGAATACCTATCTTATCAAAGAAATACTCAGCACCCTTGTGAATACGCTCCTGCAGTTCTGCCTGAAGGATATCAGGATTCTGGGAAAGCATGTGGGTATATTGCAGACGGAACTTATCAGAAACACCTATCAGACTCTTCAGCACCACCTGCAACTTCTGATATTCGCTCACCACACGAGGATATTTGCTATTGAAGAATTCTACCAGACAGCGCATCAGATGCTCGTAACTTCCGCTAATAGCATAGAAATCAAAAAGTTCGCCGATGCAGTGAAGCACGTATTGCTGCTCCAGATAGCTGATCTGCTCCTGGGTAGGCGCAGCAAGTTGACTGTTGAAAGCATCCACCGTCTGACTGCTGATGATGGCTCCACGAGACAGAGGCTGACTGAGCACCATTCCCTCCAAAGTCTTGCAGCGGCTCAAAGCCACGTAGGTCTGACCATGGGTAAAGGAATGGGAAGCATCAATGATGGCGTGTTCGAAGGTAAGACCCTGACTCTTGTGGATGGTAATCGCCCAAGCCAGGCGCAAAGGATACTGTCGGAACTTGCCCTCTACCGTCTCCTCTATCTCCTTGGTCTCCTCATTGATCGTATATTTCGCATTCACCCACTCCATCTTCTCTAGCTCAAACTCCTCATCAGAATCCTTGCTGCGCACGATGATCTTATCTCCTTCCTCATCGGGTTTCACACCGATCACCTCACCAATCATACCATTATAGAAGCGGTGCTGCGGATCGTTCTTGATAAACATCACCTGTGCTCCGGGCTTCAGGGTAAGCATGAAATCAGCCGGATAAGATGATTCCGGGAAGTTATCCTCCACCTCTGCCGTATAGGAAAAAGCCCTAGATGGCAAGGTGGCAAGCTGCTGCTCATTGATCTGCTGGGCTGGCGCATTATGAGTGGTCAGGCGGATGAAGTTACTGTTCTTCGGCGGTTCAAAATTGGGAATAAAACGCTGGTTCAATGCCTGCAAGGTAGCATCCGAAGCCCGGTTCTCCCTAATCTGATTGAGCAGGGAGATAAACTGCTCGTCCTGCTGGCGGTAAACCTTCTTGAGCTCTACGGTAAGATAGCCCACCTGCTTCAGTGCATTACTGCTGAAGAAGAAAGGAGTATCGTAATGCTCTTTCAGAAGCTGCTCTTCCTGCGCCGTAACCACTGGTGCCAACTGCTGCAGATCGCCTATCATCAGGAGCTGCACACCGCCAAAAGGCAGGTCGTGACGCTTGCGGTACTGGCGAAGCACCGAGTCGATGGCGTCGAGCAAATCGCTGCGCACCATACTGATCTCATCGATGACCAGCAGGTCGATACTTCGGATGATGTTTCGCTTGAGTTTGCTGAACTGATAGCGTTTCTGTTCGCCACTTCCGAAGGTTGTACCCGGAATGTAAGGCGAAAAAGGAAGCTGGAAGAACGAATGAATGGTCATTCCTCCGGCGTTGATGGCGGCAATGCCTGTTGGGGCAAGCACCACCATTCGTTTAGGCGACTTCTCCTTGAGCTGTTTCAAGAAGGTTGTTTTACCTGTGCCTGCCTTGCCCGTAAGGAAGAGGTTAGCGCTTGTCTTTTCTATGATGTTCCATGCCAGGATGGACTCTTCGTTCATTTCCATTAGCTTCGTTTTTTAGATTTCTTCCACGATCTCGTTCATTTCCTTGCGCTTCTTCTCGGTATGAGGACAATCCTCAGCAATATGACCGAGAGGGATGATCACTACAGCCTCGAAACCTTCGCGAGGGAAAAACTGCTGCATCTTGTCTGTATCATAATTGCAGACCCAGCAGGTGCCCAGACCTCTTTCGGTGGCAGCCAGACAGAGGTGCTCGGCAGCTATTGCCACGTCAATATCTCCATGAGGCTTCTCATCGTATCTGCGAACCCAGTTCTCATTCACGTTCTTCATTCCCACAATATACATTGGGGCTGTCTTGAACCACTCACGGTCGTAGCACTCCTGGAGTTTCTCCTTAGCCTCATCCGAGCGGACGATGAGCCAATGCCAAGGCTGTCTGTTCACTGCCGATGGAGCCAGTCGCACACACTCCATGATGTAATCCACATCCTCCTGACTTACTGCCTCGGAGGTAAACTTGCGAGCCGAGAAACGCCCCTGACTCAATGCCAACATATTTTTCATACCATTTCGTTTTAAACTTTTTAATCCTTTTAATCCTTCTATAAAGTAACAGTTAAAAAATAACTTGGTACAAAAATGCTAAGCAGATTTGCACCTAACGACATAGTTCCACTTAGGCAATTGTTCATCAAATATGATTCGC
>JAIINY010000225.1:0-4923 GCA_022741625.1 Prevotella sp.
GTTCTGTTGCTCTCATAATTTCATTGCTTTTAAAATTATGGTGCAAAGGTAAGAACTTTTACGATAAAGGGCAAGGTATAAACGCGGAGCCGCTTACGAAAATCCACAGATAACGATGCCTATTGAGTTGAAAATGGCAGAAGTATTTATGTTATGTACTGCCAGAATTTATAAATCAAGACATTTTTCATTACCTAAGGATAAAGCTTATATAGATTCTGCTTATAGAGAATATCGAGAGTTAGTATATGCAGCATCTTTAGCTAGAAAGCCAAAAGGGTATTGGGATATTGGGTCTTTTCTCTTTAATATTGTCGATATTGATAGATGTTATCAAAGGTTCGATTATGGTGATAAGTTTGTCGAATTAATGAATCAGCCTTATACGTTGTATGAGAAATCATTATATAATGGCTTTAAGTTATTAGCAAAGGGTGATATCAGAAATATGTCTCCAAAAGATTATCTGGATTATTGCAATACTCATCAGTCTTTGTTAGCAGCAGAGAATACAGAATTGCCTGTTTTGGATAAACATATATGGTTATCATGGGCTTGTGTTAGAAATGCAGAGATTTTATGCGATCTTGTTTCCTTTCTGGATGAAGATGAATATAAAAATAGTGGTGATGATGTGAAGATTCTAGAGCGTTTCTTCTTATTGATGTCGCAATATTCTATCTACAGTTATGATAAAACGGGAAATGGTGAAGAAGGTGATTATTATCGAATCAACTATCGCTTTGCAAGACTCGTGATGGAGACGTTGAAGGAAATAAACAGTTCATATTCTTTAAAAGAGATATTCAAGTTAATTTTTGATGATTTCATGATCACAGAAAAAAAGAATTCTGAATATTATGAAGGAAAGATTAAAAAGCTGATGGACAATCATTATGATGAAATACATGGTCAGGTTCCTGTTATAACAGCTGAAAGTTTAGAGTCTACTTTAACAAAAAGGAAGTGCTCAAAAAGTACATTGATAGATAAAATTCTTAAATTAGATGCTCGATTTAGGAATGAACCTTATCGGAATATGTTGAATGAGATTTTGCCTATTCCAGGAAAGGAACAAATGACGGTGGATGATGTACCTCAAATTCTTGAGGCCATCAATAATGGTCTAAACGGATTGAACAATGGAAACGCTGAGACAAACAATCAAAACGCTGTTCGAACTGCAGAAGAGTGATAACGTTATTGCATCACTATTAAAGGGGAAATGTCATGACGATGCCCATGTGAATCGCCGATGGTTCGTAAGGGCTTATCTGGACGATATCAGTCCTATCAGAACCAAGGATCAGGTGGAGGCTATATTTGATTTGCTTGAATCTAAATGGGCTCTGAATGAAAATGACATCAAGTCGCTGGCATTTTGTCCTAATAAAAGCGTCTTCAATGTTTTGCTTCATTTTTCCTCATGTGTGTTAAAGGAATATAAACATCAGCCTGTTTGCAGATATGATGACTTGTTGAGATGGCATGATCTTACTTCTAATCTGGGGGAAGACCTGTTTACGACTTCTTACCTTGCAGCAAAGGATGTTATGCAGAAAGTGGACCGCAGATTTTTTAACTGGAAAGATATCATCAGTCATGACAATGCCGCTCTTGGTAATATCTTTGAGAAGAGAATGATAGATTTGCATTACCATCTTTATGGTTCGATTTTTGTTTTTGACTTAAACTGGTTGAGCTTGATGAATGATGTGACAGATCGGCAGGATAGTTTCAGAAAGATCTTCGATTATCTGAGAGCTCCTCATATTATCAATTCGAGTGGGGTGAGCAACA
The DNA here is from genome assembly GCA_022741625.1 of Prevotella sp. Lineage (GTDB taxonomy): Bacteria > Bacteroidota > Bacteroidia > Bacteroidales > Bacteroidaceae > Prevotella. The sequence continues at coordinate 1,801 of JAIINY010000225.1, forward strand.
GTCTGTATAATAAGGTGATGAAAGCAGCTTCTATCAGACTCTTGCTGTTTTGGTATCTGAATCCTGATGTAGATGATACTTTTGTTGAGAGCTATTATCGTTCGACGATAGGCATGCTCGGCATAGATGAAGACTTACTGATGAACAGCAAGTTGTTGGAACTCTCCAATCGGGTCAATGTGGCTAGAATGATGAAAGGTTATCGTTTTGGTACGCAAGGTAATACGCAGAAGAATATCTTGGATTACGCCATTTCTGCTGACATCATGTTGTCTTCTGCTGGAGAGAGTGAGTATATTTACTCCGTTTTGGCTAGCGAGCGTTTCTTGATGTACAGGATGTTTAAGAGAATCTTTGAAGGTACTGCTGATTCTGGCATGGCAACGCTTTTCTACATATATCTGCTGATTAAAAGTGAATTTAGGAATGAAATTGTACAGTTGAATGATTCTGTCGGATTTGCCAACTTCGCTGATTATCAAGGTAGAAAAGTTCTTTTTCTAAAGGAAAACTCGGCTTATAGTGAGATCGTGCCACAAGTGGCAATTGGCAGTTCTCTATGTGATTCTCAAAAGTATCTGGAGGCTCGTATCTCTCCCAAGGGGAATAAGGAAGGGCTGCAGAAGACATTAGAAGGAATTGATAAATCTTTAAGGAATGGTAATCTAACTTCCTGCAAAACCGAAGTTCTGGATAAGAGATATTCCATTATTCTGCATTTTATAAAGAGAAACGATAAAGAAAAACAGAAAGCAGTTCAATTGCATAGGGATTCTTCGCTATATTACCGGCATTATGGTTTGAGGAATGAAATCAAAAAGCAGGCTATGGCTCTGAAAAACTGGCTGAAGATGTGTTCTGAATTGGATAAGGATAGTCGAGTTGTGGGTATTGATGCTGCCAGTTCTGAGATAAAGTGCCGTCCTGAGGTGTTTGGACAGGTGTTTCGTTATCTGAAATATTATGTTCCAACTTCTGCATATAACAGTAAGGATAAGGAATTGGGATTTACTTTTCATGTGGGGGAAGATTTCCTGGATATCGTTGATGGTTTGCGGGCCGTGCGTGAAAGCATCTTATTCCTGAATCTGGAGAATAGAGATAGGCTGGGGCACGCTTTGGTACTAGGTACGGATGTTGAAAAGTATTACCGTAAGCGAGGTTATTATATATCAATGTCGAAACAAACCTTGCTTGACAATATCGTATGGCTTTACTTCGAAGGCTCTTGCTGTGACGGATTTAATCGTATTGCCGTTAAACTTAAGGCGTTATATTCCAAATACTTTGATGATATATATGGAAAATGCAAGATCATGGATGGTGATCATGTGTTAACCCCAAACATAGAAGATTACTATAATGCCTGGTTGCTGAGAGGAGATAATCCGGAATGCTACAAGAATCCTCAAAAGGAATATGAAAACAGGCTTACCAGTTATTGGGGTATTTATGCGCTGAACGAGTCGGAGGTTGTAAGTAAAGCCAGGAAAAATATAAAGGCCCGTTTCTTATATTATTTCTATCACTATGATGAATATGTATATAAGGAAGGATGCAAGTGTGATCAAATCAAACTGGATGAGGATTATATTTATGTTATCAGACAGTTGCAGGCAAAATTACTGGATGAGGTTGAAATGAAGCATATCTCGATAGAAACGAATCCTACGTCAAATTATAGGATAGGTGATTTCGAGAGGTATGATGAGCATCCTATCTTGTATTTTTTCAATTACGGCTTGGAACATGAGGGTATTGCACCTCATTCTATCACTGTTTCTATCAATACAGATGACAAAGGCGTTTTCTCTACATCTTTAGAGCGTGAATTCTCTGTAATGGCTGCTGCTTTGGAAAAGAAGTCGTTAATAGAGAAGGACGGCAATTCTCCAAGAAGGATTTATGACTGGTTGGATAGAATCCGTGAAATGGGATTCGAAATGAGGTTTGATAAATGAGAATAATACATGGAAGCCTGACACAGGTGTTATAGTGTCTGTTTAAATGTTTTATATAGAAAAATATACAATCAAAAATAACAAGCTTATGAACGACGGAAGATGCTCAACCTTCATCGACATGGCGAAGATGAAGAGAAATTATTGATATGCGATGAAAAGGCATTGATACGCAAAAATAATATATAATGATGATAGACTTTCAAAAACAATTCGATTCAGTAACAGGGGCATTAAATCTTTTCGACCTCTCGTATTTGATTTCTGGTGTAGCTATGCTTGGTGTGCTTTCATATACGTATCCTGAATTTAGATATTTTCTAGTTCATAAGGACAATATGATCTTTTCTGCAATAATTTGTGTGGTTGCAGCTTATATTTCAGGTGTAATCTGCTGGGTTATTGGAAAAAGATTCCGATATTTGTTGTTGGTACTTAGAAAATGGAATCTTAAAGCAGTAAAGAAGGACTTCGAAAAGTTGTTTGATGAAGCCTTGTCTGTATGTGAAATTAAGGAAAGGTCGAAAATTAAGAAGATGGCGAACCGCAATAAGACCTTAACATATTCATATATGTGGATGAAGTTGGACAAGACGTCTCATGCCCCATGTAAAAGACGATTCGATTTTATTTCGCGTTTTTGGACATTCAGAGCCATTTATGAAGGATTGATTCCACCTTTTGTTTTGGGGGCTTTTTTATTGTATCCTTCTCATTTTTCTACTTGCTTTTGTGGTGAAAAGTGCATTTGCAAAGTGTTAGTATGGGCTGATTTGTGCGATGTCTTGTTTTTTTTTTTTATTTTATTACAATTTTCTGTATCGTAGCTTTATTGGCCATAGAAGCACGAAAATGTTTTAAAACTCAATTACGCGAAGTTGTTTTGGCTTTCAGTGTGTTTTGTAGTGAAGACATGGGAAATTAGCGTGGCTTTTTGTAAGCTATGATAATCTTTAAAGATATAATGAACATGAATTCATCTGTTGTCTTATTGAACTTATTGCGAATTGCGCTTGGTAATTCTGCGGAATGGAAGGTAAATCACCATTAGCCCGTATGGCGGTACCTATCTAATATATTACCTTTGCATCCGTAATCAAAACAGTTTGATAATGGAAACAAGGGAATATTTCGAAAAAGTGATGCAGGATTACAACCAAAA
>JAIINY010000226.1:0-4891 GCA_022741625.1 Prevotella sp.
AGGTTCCACCTCTTCCCATTCCGAACAGAGAAGTTAAGCTCACTTGCGCCGATGGTACTGCAATGCAATGCGGGAGAGTAGGTAGCCGCCTTCTTTTATCAAAGTCTCAGATTTCGAAAGATTTCTGAGGCTTTTTTGTTTTCACGCGGATTTTATTCTTTCTCACGCTGATAGTTTTTTAGGTCACGCAGATTTCGCAGATGACGCAGATTTTTCTTTGCTGCTTTTTCTTTTTCACCCTGATTTCACAGATGTGCGCAGATTTTTGACCTGTTCGGTCCTGGATGACGCAGAAAAAAACTGGACCAACCTTAAAGGTCAGCCCAGTTTGATATGGAGAGATTATTTGTTTCTACGATGATTACGTGTCTTCTGCTTCGACTTCTTTGTTTTCTTGGAAGAAGTACTAGCTGCAGGTTTTTCCTTGCGTACAGGAGCAGAATCGCCGGCAAGGGCGAAATCAAGTTGTTTCTTTTCTAAGTTGGCTTGCGCCACCTTGATGCGGATTGCATCACCTAATTGATACTTGTTGTGATGACGACGACCAATCAAACAGAAGTTCTTTTCATCGAAGTCGTAGTAATCGTCTGCGATGTCTCGCATCGGAATCATACCTTCACAATGGTTCTCATCAATGGTTGCATAGATGCCGTAAGAAGTGATACCGCTGATGTGGGCATCGAATTCCTCACCTAGCTTATCGCCCATGAATTCTACCATCTTATATTTGATACTGTCTCGTTCTGCATTCTGTGCAATCTGCTCCATGTCGGAGCAATGCTCACAGAGTTCCTCGTAATGCTTCTCGTTGGCACTTCTGCCTCCTTGTGCATACTTGGTGAGCAAGCGGTGCACCATTGTATCCGGATAACGACGGATAGGAGAGGTGAAGTGAGTGTAGTATTCGAAAGCCAAACCGAAGTGTCCGATGTTGTGAACGGAATACTTCGCCTTCATCATTGCACGGAGAGCCACCATTTGGATGAGGTTGTTCTCAGGCTTGCCTTCGCAGTCAGACATCAGTTTGTTCAGACTTCTGGCTGTGGCGCCCTTGGTGCCCTCAGTTTTCATCTTATAGCCAAACTTCACAACGAATTCACGCAGGGTTTCCAGCTTCTGTGGGTCTGGATTATCGTGAATACGATAAGGAAGCGTCTTTGGCTTCTTTCCCTTTTTCACCTTTCCGATACTTTCAGCCACCGTACGGTTGGCTAGGAGCATGAATTCCTCCACGAGTTTGTTGGCATCCTTTGAGCGCTTGTAGTAGCAGCTGATAGGCTTGCCCTTCTCGTCAACATCGAAATGCAGTTCCTCTCGGTCGAACTTCACGGCTCCATTCTTGAATCTTGCAGCACGAAGTTTCTTTGCCAGTCTATCAAGAGTGATGAGCTGGAGTGCATTCTCACCCTCATAAGGATGCTCCTTGGTTTCTGCTGGAGCCGGTTCGCCGGTACCATCCACTACGCCATTTGCTTCTAGGAGTTCCTGTACCTCTTCATATTTATATCGGCGGTCGCTCTCGATGACGGTATGCACGATGCGGTAGTTCTTGACCTCGGCATTGTTGTCGAGTTCAAAGATGACGCTGTATGCCAGTTTTTCCTCGTTAGGGCGAAGCGAACAGATGAAGTTGCAGAGACGCTCAGGGAGCATCGGGATGGTGCGATCTACGAGATAGACAGATGTGGCACGCTTCACAGCTTCCTTGTCGATGATGCTGCCCTCTGTGACGTAGTGCGAAACATCGGCGATGTGAACACCCACCTGCCAATTGCCATTCTCCAGTCTCTGGATACTCAAGGCATCATCAAAGTCCTTGGCATCCTTCGGGTCGATGGTGCAGGTGAAAACCTTTCTGAAGTCTTCTCGCTCCTTGTAGTCCTGCTCTGTGATTTCTCCTGAAATCTTGTTGGCAGCATCCTCTACGTTCTTTGGATACTTGTAAGGCAGACCATACTGTGCGAGGATGGAATTCATCTCCACATCGTTGTCGCCCTTCTGTCCGAGGATATCCACCACCTCACCGATAGGACTCTTGTTTTCTCCGTCTGGCCACTCGATGATGCGAACCACCGCCTTGTCGTCGGTCTTTCCACCCTTCACCTTTCTTCTTGGAATGATGATGTTGTGAGCGAAGACATCGCTTGGTGTAACAAGGTAAGCTAGATCCTTGTCCACTTTCAATCTACCAACGAAGGTGTCTTTTGCACGTTCCAGAATCTTGTTTACCTGTGCTTCCTTGATATGGTTCTTTCGACGGGCGAGGAAGGTGAATTCCACTCGGTCGCCATTGAGCGCTCCCATAGAGTTGCGTTCAGAAACGAAGATAGGATTTTCTTCGCCATCAGGGATGACGGAGTTCTTGCCATTTACCTTTCTAACAAACTTACCCTCCATCACCTGCACGCTTTGGTTCAGGCGATACGAATTATCACTTACCTTTGCCAGATAGTCATCCCATGCCATTTCCTCCATGATGTCGATAGCCAGCATCTTGAGCGGATGCGTGGTGAGATGGAGAGAACGGAATATTTCTTTAAAGCTGAGCGTTTCGCCCGGCCTTTCGGCAAAGAATTGCTGCAGAATCTCTGTGAGCTGCGCCTTGTTCATTCTTTTGCCGCCTTTTTTACCTTTTCCCATAATTACGACTGTTATATGACTGTTTATAGTTTTATAAGGCAAAGAAACAAAAAAAATCGGAGAATACAAAGTTTCTTGGCATCTTTTTTTGTTTTTTATTAAATATGTAACAAAATAGGTCACTTATTTCTCCTTTCTTTCTATATCAAGAGTAGAAAAACGGTATATATAGTATAAAGAGCGCTTTGTTTCTTTTTAACGATGTTCATTGGTTTAGAATGTTACAATCCTGTTACAATTTGAAATATCCTTGCTTAATATTTCGTAATAAGCGGATTTCTTATTATATTTGCAATCGAAACGTAACAAACATTTCCACAAATACAAATAATTATGGATACAAGTCAATATCTTGTGATTTTTTTTCAGATTCTCGGTTCTCTGGCATTGCTCATCTATGGTATGAAGGTGATGAGTGAGGCTTTGCAGAAGATGGCAGGATCTCAGTTGCGCCACATTTTAGGAGCTATGACTACCAACCGATTTACGGGAATGCTTACAGGTACCTTTATTACCTGTGCTGTTCAGAGTTCCTCTGCAACCACCGTGATGACGGTTTCTTTTGTGAATGCAGGTCTGCTCACCCTGGCCCAAGCCATTTCCGTGATTATGGGTGCCAACATCGGTACCACCTTTACGGCATGGATTATGTCGCTGGGTTATAATGTAGATTTAACTATCGTCGTGTTCCCGGCGTTCTTCCTCGGCATCATGCTGATATATAGCAAGAAGCGCCGTTATTTCGGCGATTTCCTCTTTGGTATCGCCTTTCTCTTCTTCTCGCTAGTTCTGTTGAGCAGTGCAGGCAAGGCTCTTGATCTGGAGCATAATCCGGCAGTTATCGACTTCTTCGGTTCCTTCGATACGAAGAGCCATTTTACCATCGTTGTCTTCCTCCTGATAGGTACGCTTATCACCTGCATCGTGCAGAGTTCGGCAGCGGTGATGGCGATTACCATCCTGCTCTGTTCTACGGGCGTACTCCCTGTCTATCTGGGCATTGCCCTGGTGATGGGTGAGAACATCGGAACCACTGCTACTGCCAACCTTGCTGCTTTGGGTGCCAATGCCCAGGCTCGTCGTGCGGCTTTGGCTCATCTGGTGTTCAATGTGTTTGGTGTCATCTGGGTTCTCTGCCTGTTCTATCCTTTCGTGGATTTCGTCTGCTCTATTGTGGGTTATGACCCTAATGGCAGCATGTCGGCAGCGCAGAAGGCGAAGTTGTTGCCTATCGTCCTGGCGATGTTCCACACCTGCTTCAATGTCTGCAATACGGGCATACTCATCTGGTTTATTCCACAGTTGGAAAAGGTGGTTTGCCAGCTTATCAAGCCTAAGGCGGATAAGGAGGATGAGGATTTCCGCCTGCGCTTTATCCAGTCGGGTATCATGAAGACTCCGGAGCTTTCGGTCTTCGAGGCACAGAAGGAGATTGGCAGTTTCGGCGAGCGCATCCACCGTATGTTCAGTATGGTGAACGAGTTGCTGGATACCCAGGATGCCAAGACTTTCGACAAGCTCTATGAGCGCATCGAGAAGTATGAGGGCATATCGGATAACATGGAGATTGAGATAGCCAAGTATCTGGATCAGGTGAGCGATGCCCATCTGAGTGATGATACCAAGGCAAAGATTCGTTCGATGCTGCGTGCGATTTCCGAGATAGAGAGCATTGGTGACAGTTGCTACAACCTTGCCCGCACCATCAAGCGCAAGGGAGAGAACAAGGAGGAGTTCACTGTCAAGCAGAATGAGAATATCCATCAGATGTTCAAGCTGGTAGATGAGTCGCTTACCCAGATGAACTTCATGTTTGCTCACGATCGCCAGAGTATCAATATGAACCATACCTATAACATTGAGACGGAAATCAACAACTTCCGTACGCAGTTGAGAAACCAGAATCTGGACGATGTGGATAACCATCTCTACACCTATGGTGTAGGAACCCTGTATATGGATATCATTCAGGAGTGCGAGAAGCTCGGCGATTACGTGGTAAACGTAGCCGAGGCACGTATGGGAACGAGAGCATCGGCATAATCCGCATTTCGATATAAAACAAAGTCGCCCTGTAAAGGCAAAAGCTTCTCTTTTTTAAAGCTTTTGCCCTTACAGGGCGACTTCCTTGCTTATGCGTAACCCAGGGCGCTGCCCTGGGAGGGCACTGAAAAAGTCCCTTCATGGGTTATGTTAGTTTAACATTCGATCTTTGAAATAGTGTACCCAAAAGTTGCATATGTGCAATATT
>JAIINY010000227.1:0-4844 GCA_022741625.1 Prevotella sp.
ATCAACTGTTAACTATTACTTAACAATACCCTTCTCCAAGTATTCCACGAGGTTGCAGCGAACCTTCTCACCGGCAGCCTCGGCAGCCACCTTGGCCATATCGCTCTCTACCATGATTTTGACGAGATCCTCGAAAGAGGTGGTGTTTGGATTCCAGCCGAGCTTAGCCTTTGCCTTTGTTGGGTCACCCCAGAGGTTAACCACGTCAGTAGGACGATAGAAATCAGGAGAAACCTCTACGAGAGTCTTGCCGATAAGCTCCTCAGGACCCTCAACGCAGATACCCTTCTCGTTCTCGTTCTTGCCTTCCCACTTCAGTTCGATGCCTACGTGGTGGAAAGCCAGCTGGGCGAACTCACGAACAGAGTGCTGCTTACCTGTTGCAATCACGAAATCCTCTGGCTTCTCTGCCTGGAGAATCAACCACATACACTCTACGTAATCCTTGGCATAACCCCAGTCACGGAGAGAATCCAGGTTACCGAGATAGAGCTTGCTCTGCTTGCCCTGCTTGATACGGGCAGCAGCCAATGTAATCTTACGGGTTACGAAAGTCTCACCACGGCGCTCACTCTCGTGATTGAAGAGAATACCCGAGCAGCAGAACATATTGTATGCCTCACGATACTCCTTGACAATCCAGAAGCCATACTGCTTGGCCACTGCGTATGGAGAATAAGGATGGAATGGAGTGTTCTCGTTCTGAGGAACCTCCTCTACCTTACCATAAAGCTCAGATGTGGAAGCCTGATACATACGGCAGGTCTCGGTCAAACCGCACTGGCGGATAGCCTCCAGGATACGGAGCACACCTGTTGCATCTACATCGGCTGTAAACTCAGGAGAGTCGAAGCTCACCTGTACGTGGCTCTGAGCTGCGAGGTTATAAACTTCTGTTGGTTTTACCTTGTTCATCACCTGGATGATGCTCATAGAGTCACCGAGGTCGGCATAATGAAGGTGAAAGTTTGGGGTACCCTCCAAATGTGCGATGCGCTCGCGATAATCGGTAGATGAGCGACGGATTGTTCCGTGAACATCATACCCCTTACTCAACAACAATTCGGCTAAGTAAGAGCCATCCTGACCTGTGATACCTGTAATTAAAGCTACTTTTCTTTTTTCCATTTACTTCTTTATATATGATAAATTAATAAATTCGTTGCAAAAGTACGACTTTTTTCTCAGACTATCAAACTTTCTGCTATTTATTTGCCTTTTTCTCTAACATTGAACCGTCTGCGTCTCCGGCCAGTTCACCAGATACAGCATTTCCGTAGCTCGCGTAAAGGCGGTATAGAGCCAGTGGATATAATCGGGATTGAGCATATCATCCGTCATATACCCCTGATCCACATACACATGTGCCCACTGTCCGCCCTGCGCCTTGTGGCAGGTTACGGCGTATGCGAATTTCACCTGCAGGGCATTGAAGAACTGATCCTGTCGGATTGCCTTCATCCTATCTGCCTTGAGCGGAATATCCTGATAATCCTCTTCTATCTGATGGAAGAGCTGCTCCTGCTGTTCATGGGTCAGGGCAGGTGCCTCGCTCGTCAATGTATCCAGCAGCACCGTAGCTTCCAGCTCATAGTTGCCGTAATCGGGAAACTGGAGCAGCAACGTGGCAAAGCGGAAGCCATAGAGGTCAATGCGGCGGCGCACCTTCAGCACTTTCGCCCGATCGCCATTCGCCAGAAAAGCAGGAATCTCGTTGCTTTGAAGTTTATTGTTACTTTTCCTCTCTTCTTCCATCCAGTAATAATTGTTCTTCACAATCATCAGGATATCGCCCTGCGAAAGCTCTTCCTCCCTATCCAGCACCATATTGCGGATGCCCTGATTGAAGACGTTTGCACGCTTGTTGCTGCGGGTCACCACGATGGTATCGTCCAGCCCCACATGATGATAGCTGTCGGCTAGAGCCTCTATCAGTTCGGCTCCAGGCATCGGCTTGATATCCGAATAGCCAGCGAAATGAATCTTCGGAAGTTGGGTAATGTCATCATGCGTAATCATCTGTCTGATCATCGTGGCATTATAGAGAATACCCGATTCCTCGCTCTGTCGGAGCACCTCGTTCAGATCACATTCATACACCTTCAGTCCATATCCCTCCAGCATCGCCGCATGCAGGGCCGGTGATTCCTCCTCGCCGACAGGAGGCAACTGCGCCTTGTCACCTATCAGCAGCAAGCGGTCGTTACGTCCCTGATACACGAAATGCACCAGGTCATCCAACAGACATCCGCTTCCGAAGCTCATCCCACCCAATCCCATATTGGCAATCATCGACGCCTCATCTACCATGAAAAGCGTATCGGTATAGAGATTATCATTCAGATTAAACTGTCCCTCTACCCCCGAAAACGATTTTTCACGATAGATACGGCGATGGATGGTATAGGCAGGCGAACCGCTGTTCAGCGAGAAAACCTTCGCAGCCCTACCCGTAGGTGCCAGGAGCATCACCTTCTGGCGAATCTCTTTCAGGGTTCTGACGATGGCACCCGAAAGCGTCGTCTTACCCGTACCCGCACTACCTCGCAGAATCATCACGGCATGCGAATCTCTATCGGTAAGAAACTCAGCAAACACCTCCAGGGCATGTGCCTGTTCCTGGGTTGGCGGAAAGCCAAATTGCTGCAATATCTTATATTTTAGCTCGTCTATTATCATCAATTTGTTATTTATCCTTTAATAATTAATAATTTCAACACCAAATATTTTGCGTTGTCTCCGTTTTGCATTATCTTTGCAGAAGATAAGCTGCAGAAGCAGATGCAAAAGTACTAATACTTTTTGAAATGAGAATGAAATTAAGAAAAATAAACAATAATGCCATCCTGGGTGCCTGCGTCATCATCATGATGCTGCTTTGCGCTCTCAGTATCAGCCAGCCTCTCATCTTCGAGAAACAGATGGCGAGCCGCGAAGCTGAGGTGAAGGAGAAACTGATGCTCATCCGTTCTGCCGAAGAAAGATACAGGGCGAAGCACGGAGTCTATACCGGCGATTTCGCTGTCCTCATCAAGGCAAAGTATCTCAAGGCTGAGGATACCCTCATCCCTTATTCCGATGGCAGGAAATTCTCGCTCGCCGCCACTACCATTATCCATAAAAGCGGAAAGCAGATTCCGCTGATGGAATGCGGAGCCACCTACGAAGACTATCTCGATGGTCTCAACGAGGAGGCGATTCAACAGGTAACAGAAAAAGCTTCCGATGCCGGCAACTTTCCTGGATTAAAGATCGGAGACATCACCAAAGACAACGACAATGCAAGTAATTGGTAAAAAAAGAACACAACAAGCACGACTCACCATCCGTGTGAGCAAGAATACACTCAGCTTCTCGGTTGTAGATCGTGAAGCCGAGCACCAGCTGATATACGAACCTTACACCGTGAAAAGCGGTGTATCGATAGCAGCCAACCTCAGACAGGCTTTCGGCGAAAGCGAACTTCTGCAGCGCGGCTATCAGAAGGTGCGTGTCTATATCGATACGCCTATCCTGCTGGTACCTATCGAGGAATTCCACGAGGAAGACCTCACCGTGCTCTATCAGCATGCCTTCACGGGCAGCCACAGCGATGCCATCCTCTACAGGGTGCAGCCGAATCTGAATGTGGTGGCCGTTTTCCCAATCAACAAGGATCTGAAGATGGTGATAGAAGACAACTTCCAGGATGTGCGCTTCACTCCTATCATGCAACCGATGTGGAACTATCTGCACAAGCGCAGCTTCACGGGTATCTACCACAAGCTCTATGCGTATTTCCACGACAAGAAGGTGGACATCTTCTGTTTCGAGAAAAACAGATTCAAGTTCTACAATTCCTTCCAGGCTGATCATGCCAAGGATGCACTCTACTTCATCCTCTTCGTATGGAAGCAGCTGGGATTGCAGCAGATGCAGGATGAGCTGCATGTTTCGGGCGATATTCCGGATAAGGATTGGTTCCTCTACAATGCCAAGCTCTATGTCAAGAAGACTTTTCTCCTGAATCCAAGCGCCGAATTCAATCGTGCGCCCATCACGGAAATCAAGGGAATGCCTTTCGATCTGCTGACGCTCTACTTAAGCAAGTAGGAGTTGATAGTAAAAAGCTGATTTTAAAAATTGATTGTTAAAAGTTGATAGTTAAAAATTAATTATGAGAATCATAACAGGACAATATAAGGGTCGCCACTTCGACATACCACGTTCGTTCAAGGCGCGACCAACTACAGATTTCGCAAAGGAGAACATCTTTAATGTTTTGCAGAATTACATCGATTTCGAGGATGCTACAGCCCTCGACCTCTTTGCCGGCACAGGCAGCATCTCACTGGAACTGGTATCCCGTGGATGCAGCCGAGTGATCAGCGTAGAGGCCGACCGCGACCATGCCAACTTCATCCGCGAGTGTTTCAAGAAACTGGGCGAAGACAAGGATCTTCTGATTCGCGGCGATGTATTCCGCTTCCTGAGAACCTGCAAGCAGAAGTTCGATTTCATCTTTGCCGATCCGCCATACGCACTGGAGAAGCTCCCCGAGATTCCAGACCTCGTACTCAATGGCGATCTTCTCAACGAAGAAGGCATCTTCGTTTTCGAACATGGCAAGAACTACGATTTCTCCGATCATCCAAGATTCCTGGAGCATAGAAGTTACGGAAGCGTAAACTTCTCGATATTCAGATAAAATCAGGTGATTGTTTTAAAGCTTTTGCTCTTATAGGGCGAAAGGGGAAACACAAGACTACCCAGGGCGATGCCCTGGGAGGGCACTGAAAAAGTCCCTTCATGGGTTATGTTAGTTTAACATTCGATCTTTGAAATAGTGTACCCAAAAGTTGCAT
>JAIINY010000228.1:0-4826 GCA_022741625.1 Prevotella sp.
GCGCACGAAGTTTATCTTATCAGCGTTTGTACGGGTAAGGAATTCGGTGAGCAGTCCGCCCTGTTCTATCATTCTTGCCGCCGTTTCCCGGTGCTGACGTGGGTAGAGGTCATCGAGGCCATGAGCCAGAACGCCCACGGTTTCATAGCCGCTGGCGAGTGCCTGTCGATGCGTCACGATATCCACGCCATAAGCCAGACCGCTCACAATCAAAACACGAGGAGAGAGCTGCTTCAGGTCGGTGATGAAGCGACGGATAAGGTCTTCGCCGTAAGGGGTGCAGTGGCGGGTTCCCACGATGTTGATGATTCGCTGCTGGTTCAGGTTGGCGTTGCCTTTATAGAAGAGCATAAGCGGCGCATCATCGCAATCCTTGAGTCGTTGCGGATAACGTTCATCGTTCATCGTTATCGGTTCTATGCCGTATCTTATATCGTATTCCAGTTCCTCTTCGGCGCGTTTTCGGGCGTCGTCGCAGTTTTGGATAGCGTTCACGAGTTTATCCGAGGCATCGGGGAGGATGTCTCGAAGGTTGTTCTTGTGCTCAAGGATGAGTGTGGCGGAGCTCACCTTTCGGTATAGCTCCAGCATTCCCGCAAGGCTGAAGTAGTTCAGCCTTGTTAAGAGTATAGTATTTAATATTTCCTGTTGGTCAGCCATAATCTTAAAAAATAATTAGTTATCTCTTCAAGTATTCATACCCAATCCTGCACCTCAGGCATTCCTTCTTGTCGCAGTATTCCTTCTTCAGCTGGATAAGCGCCTGGCTATCCCCGGCGTTCTCCACCTCCAGGCCGCACTGCTGCCACATCCTTACTATGTGGTTATTCTCAGCCTTCAGCTCCTCCAGGAAATCGAAGGCGCGGTCGCAGTATTTCTCCTCTCCACGGTGCCTGCCGTAGGCAAAGAGAGTGGGAACCACGGTGTTGATGATGAGCAGATTGAGCGAGAAAGGGGAGAGGTGCTTCTCGTTTCTTATGCTCGTGCTGCCGAAGGTATAATGGGTTTCCCAATACTCCGTAACGCTGGTAGAGAGCACCTTCTTCGCCTCCTTTACCGTAGAAGCCTCCAGCAGCTGGCTTAATCCCGCACGGCGGTTATAGTAAAGATTCGCAAGCTGCGAAATGCGGATATGCGGGAAGTTCTGCGGGCGAAGTCTCAGGAATCGCCACAGCTTGTAATCCATCGGCTGCAGCGAGAACTTATGCGAGAGATAAAGATACTCGTTTCTCAATCTCGCAAAATACCCGTCGTTTAGAGCGTCTTTCTGATATCTTTCGGGGATGGTGTTCAACTCCAGCAATCCCGCCTGCCCCATGAAGATGGCTTCCACCTGGAAGAGGTCGTCGCGGTGATGATCTACGGCTCTCAGCGGCAGGTTCAGCGCCCATTGCTCAAAAGCATTGCCATTGATTCCGAAGCCGTAGTTTCTGGCGAGAGTTACGAAGTAGGCGTTCTCCCAGTCGCCGTTGCAGCGGCGCACACGCTCTTCTATCGCCTCCGTCTTCTGCGAAAGGCGTTCGGTTTGCAGGGCACTCATCCACGAGTGAACGGTGAGCTTGGTGAGCGATGGAATTATCTGATAGCAAGGTGGATACTGGTCGATGGTGAGCAGCTCCTGATAGTGCTTGAAGACATTCTCGGGGATGTCGAGCTGCATCTGTGTCAGCGGGGCCCCCTTGGAATTTCGGGCTTCCGTATCGATGGTGCCGCAGACGTGCAGAATCACGTTGTCGTATCTCTCGTCCTTGTCGTGGGCGTGAAGAAACCAGTCGCTCGCCTTGTCGTGAATCTCCACGTTGCCCACCCAAAGGGTTCCGGCAATTTTGATTTTAGCGTTGAAGAAATCGGGCCCTGCATTGCGGTTGTGCAATCCGGGGTCGATGACTTCCACCTGCCTGTGGTCGGTGGTGGAAAGAGGGGAGAGTGGGAAGAGTTTGTGCTTCCACACGTAGTGAAGTAGTTGCTCCATATTGTTTCGGCTTTTATGGTTTATAGGATTGCCTCTTTCGGATCGCAAGTTCTGATGCTTGTCCTTTGATGGAATCGCAAGCTTGATGCTTGTCCTTTGATGGTGCAAGTTTTTCGCTCGTGTGCGGAAGGGGTATTGAAAAATCAGCTGTTAACTGTTAACCTGTTAACCTTGGGATGAGAAATATTTCTCGAATGCCTTGTCGTAATCCTCGCTGTTGCCCAGCTTTCCGTTGATGAGGCAGACGAGTTCTACGGTTGCCTTGAGGCAGAGTTTCTCGTCGCTGGCACGGAAGATGTCCTGATGGAAGACGTATCTCACGCCCTGCTTCTCCAGCCACAGACGCGAGAGGAATTCGTCATCGCATTGCAGCGGAACCTTGTACTGCAGGTTCATTCTCGCCACCACGGCATCCACACCCTTATTGTGCATTTCGGCAAAGCTGAGGCCGCATTCCTTCAGGAAGAGATGGCGGGTATGCTCCATGTAGTGCAGATAGTTGGCGTTGTTCACGATGCCCTCAATATCGCACTCGTAATCCCTCACTTCCATCTTTGTCTCGAATATGTATTTGCTCATCATTTTCTATTTTTTAGTTACTAAATGAGGCTAAAAGCCCTAAATCACTGCAAAAATAACCAAAATTTTCTATTTATTATTATAATAACAAGGATTTTTCAAGGTTTTTCGAAGAAAAATGTGTATTTTTGCATAAAAAAGCTGCACTCGGCAATTTGAAAGCAAGCTTTCATTGCGCTCATTTGCATTTTTTTTGCCGAATAGAACAAAAAGTAAGAACAAATAAAATTTAGATAAAGATGAAAATAGCTTTGATCGGCTACGGAAAGATGGGACACATGATCGAGGAGATCGCCCTGCAGCGTGGCCACGAAATCGTATGTAAGATTGACGTGAATAACCCTGAGGATATCGACAGTCCGGAGTTCTGCTCTGCCGATGTTGCCATCGAGTTTACCAACCCTACTGCCGCTTACGGCAACTATCTGAAGGCTTTCTCTCACAACGTGAAGGTGGTTTCAGGTTCAACAGGTTGGATGAAAGACCATAAGGAAGACGTGGAGAAGCTCTGCGCCGACGGTAAGCAGACCCTTTTCTGGGCGTCTAACTTCAGCATCGGAGTGGCTATCTTCTCAGCCGTAAACCGCTATCTGGCAAAGATCATGAACGGATTCCCACAGTACTCTGTATGCATGCAGGAAACCCACCACGTGCACAAGCTTGATGCGCCATCAGGCACAGCCATCACCCTTGCCGAGGAAATCATCGACAACATCGACAGAAAGAAGGACTGGAAGCGTGGCGTAACCTATTGGACAGAGGATGGTCATCACGATGAGGGCGATGCAAACATCACCGATGAGGATTTGGTCATCAACTGCGTACGCGATGGTGAGGTTCCTGGAATCCACGCCGTGATGTATGATTCAGATGCTGATATGATTACCATCGAGCACAGCGCTCACTCTCGCAAGGGCTTTGCCCTGGGAGCCGTTCTCGCAGCAGAGTTCACAGCCAACCATTCCGGCTTGCTCACCACATCAGATTTATTTAAGTTCTAAAGAGACATGATTGACAAGCAGAAACAAAACCTTAATATGAAGGTGCAGTGGGCGAAGTTCGCAGTGGTACTCGCCCTCTACCTCCTCTTCCTGATATGGGTGGAGAGCTGGCTGGGACTCATTGTGGTTCCGTTCATCTTCGATGTTTACATCACCAAGAAGATTCACTGGCAGTGGTGGAAGGATGAGGAAGGTCCTATCCGTTTCATCATGAGCTGGGTTGATGCGCTCGTATTCGCGCTCGTAGCGGTTTATTTCATCAACCTCTTCTTCTTCCAGAACTATGTGATTCCATCATCATCTCTAGAAAAGAGTCTCCTCACGGGCGACTATCTCTTCGTGAGCAAGGTAAGTTACGGACCTCGCATTCCTGAAACTCCGCTCACCATGCCGCTCACCCAGCACACCATGCCGCTGGTCAACGTGAAGAGCTACGTGGAGTGGCCTCACTGGGATTACCGCCGCGTGAAGGGCCTGGGCAACGTGAAGCTCAACGACATCGTGGTGTTCAACTATCCTGCCGGCGACACCCTCTGCAACGAGGAGCGCTATCAGGCGAATGATTACTATCAGATGGTTTATTCCATCGGCGACCAGATTCTGGAGCAGAACGGACAGCAGCAGGATGTGCGCGTGCTGAACCCATTGCAGCAGCGCCGATACTTCGAAAAAGTGTATGCTGCCGGTAGAAACTACATCGCCAGCATGCCGGGCGAATATGGCGACATCATCAGCCGTCCTACCGACCGCCGCGAGAACTATGTGAAGCGCTGCGTAGGTTTGCCGGGTCAGACCCTGCAGATCAAGAACCGCATCGTTTATCTCGACGGCAAGGCGAACAAGGAGCCTGATAATGTGCAATATACCTATAAGATGAAGCTCAAGGGCGAGTTCCCTATTGACTTGGCTGATGAGCTGGGAATCACCAACGAAGACCTCCTGATGTATAATCAGAGCGGCGTGATTCCTCTCACCAAGAAGGCTTACTTGGCGCTGAAGGCGAACAGAAACCTGGTAGAGAGCATCTCCATCAACACCGATGCAAACTATGGCGACCTCTATCCGCTGAATGCCTATACCGGTTGGACAAGAGACAACTACGGTCCGGTATGGATTCCTAAGAAGGGCAAGAGCATCGCTCTGACGCTGAAGAATCTGCCTGTATATGAGCGCTGTATCAAGGTTTACGAGGGCAACGACCTGAAGGTAGATAGCCAGGGCAACATCTTCATTAACGGCAAGTTGGCGAAGAGCTACACCTTCAAGCTCGACTA
>JAIINY010000229.1:0-4806 GCA_022741625.1 Prevotella sp.
TTATGTTTGTAACTAATTGGATTTCAACTACAAAGATACAAAAAATATCGGAGATTACCAACTTTTTTAGGCACTATTTCTTATCCCGAACTGAGGTAAACCTCCACTTCCCATTCATACCCCACATTGTTACACTGACTTTGGTTCATCCGTCTGATGTCCTCGGCTTGCTCCTCCGTAATGGGTTCGCTGTCCAACTTCATCAACTTCTTGATACTTGCCTCCTTGCTAGTCCCGATGTAAATCAAGTCCTTGCTCTCATGGGAGTTCCAATTGTCTGTCCGATAAAAAAGAAATACTTTCATCTTGTCACATTTAAAAGTTCAACACTCAAAAAAATTATTCTGGATTTCCTGATTCACTGCCTTTTCAAGCTTTTGTTTTCAGAAGAATCCGAGCTTTTTTTTATAATCATTCCGGCATAACCGTCATCACTTTAGCCTTTTTACGTGCTAAAAGAATGGAAGTCCCAAGGTCAGTAAGCCAAACAATCGGTCAAGAATCTTTTTTAGAATACCCAATCTCTGATTGTGGAAGCCTGCTACAAAAAGATTCTTAGCCGATAACAAGGTGGTGTTTGGTGTCTGAGAGGACTTCACATACCTTTGCAAAGTAAAAAGCCCAAGGTGATGGCTACCGGCTAGAAAAGATAAAAAAGTGAGGATAATTCTCCCCCAAAAACAAAATGAAAACATAGATGCAACCACAATCAAACCCATAAGACAATGTGTTTTCCCACTATGTCCAAAGGACACTGCGGGAAAACTTTCCTATCTCCCTTCAGCCTCCTTACGGATTAGAACGCATTCTGTCAGGTGGCAAGGTAGCATGCCAAGGCATACTCTACCTTGGGGCTTCAAGACATGTCATGCATTTGAAGGAGAACATCATATGTGCGTCCCGGAATGAATGGTCAAGCGTGAACTACCCATGAAGGTGGGAAGAAGGTCCACCATCGAGAGTAGTTCACCCTTCACCAGAAATGAAGAGACCTCCTTGATATACATGACATCAGCCATAAACATGATATATTCTGTTACCCCAAAGGAAAATAGACAAAACTCTTTATGTCAATGCCTACAAAAATCATGGCAGATGTAAACAGAACAGAGTTCAATACCACAAAGAATGTATAATCTCACCCCATAGTAGAAGTCAAAAGAACGTATATAGGCTCCATGCCCTAAAAAATCCTCCGAAAGGAGTGAGTTTCTCAGAATTTATTCGTACTTTTGCCATGCCGTTTGAAGCCATGACTCTCAGACATGGCAAAATCCTGAGCAACTATCAGTGACCAGGAAATAAATGAAACATTAAAATATAGTGCTACAGCTATCATAATAGAAACATCTTTAAAAAACAAAAATAGATGAAAGAACCCATAAAAATATCTGCATCAGACAGAATTCTCTTTGTAAACATCAAAAGATCCTTCCACTGTACGGACAGACATAGTGAATACTATCGCCCATCAGCATATGAAGCAATCAGAAAATACTGGCGAATCTCCAAACAAAGACTTTCCAAGATCTCACTCGTGGTAGGCCATGTCGATGGAATCGTGAAAGAAGTAATCGTTCCCGAAAAATGGCATTTGCCAACAGACCCTAGATATCCCAACAGATACGAATGCATAGGAAAGGAACTAGATGACTCTCACTATCTCAACAAGGATGCAAGCCAGCTCATAACCATTGGACAAAATCCAGTGGCATATTACAATTGTGATTAGGTTTCATTACAAGAGTGCAAGCTTTGTACTGTATAAGACATAAGACAAATTGTACTTTGAAAATGCATCATTTTTTGTATTTTTGCTTTGGAAATACATCGTAATCTGAGAAATTTTAGTTTGGAAATGCATCAATATAACTGGTTTTTGGTTTGGAAATGCATCAGAATAACTGATTTTTTGGTTTGGAAATGCTTATTTTTGCTTGTTTTGTTTGGATTCTTGAAAATAAGTTGTATCTTTGCGGCATGTTTTTAATGCATTTGATTTCTGAAAGCCATCTTTCAATATGATCATTTGGATAATACATAACCATATTATTAAAGATAAACTTATGTTTGAAAGAATCGCCATCAAATATCTTCGCCTATGGGCGAAAAAGGAAGATCGTAAGCCGCTGGTTTTGCGAGGGGCTCGACAGGTGGGTAAGACAACATTGGTAAAGTTGTTTGCCAAGGAGTTTGATACCTATATTTATATGAACCTGGAGGAGAAGGAATATGCTGAGCTGTTTGCTGCAGACTATTCTTTCGAAGATGTATTAGCTGGAATTTATCTCAAAGCTAATGAACCGATGGATTTCGGAAAGCGCACCTTGATTTTTATCGACGAGATACAAAATGAGCCGAAGGCAGTGCAAACCTTGCGCTACTTCTATGAGAAGCATCCTGAAATCTATGTGATAGCAGCGGGATCTTTGCTGGAAAGCCTGATGGGGCGACATATCTCTTTCCCTGTTGGCCGTGTAGAATATATGGCTTTGCATCCATGTACTTTCGTAGAGTTTCTTCGTGCCATGGGTCAGAAACAGATGGCAGACAGTATAGAAAACATGTCCTTGCCAGCTTCTTTGCATTCTTCGGCCATGGAGTGGTTCAAGAAGTATATGATTGTGGGTGGCTTACCCGAAGCCGTTGCCAATTATGCCAAGTATAAGGATATTATCAGACTGAATGGGGTATTTAATGCGCTACTTTCAGGCTATCGGGACGATGTGGAAAAATACGCCAGTAAACCCAAGGAGCAAGATGCCATCCGATTCATTTTGAACTATGGCTGGACATTTGCAGCCCACCGCATCCAGTTTTCCAAATTCACAAGTTCTTCTTTTAAGGCGGCAGATGCAGGCAATGCTTTCCGGATATTGGAGAAAACGCTTTTATTGGAATTGGTATATCCTCAAACTACAGCATCATTTCCGATTTTGCCCGACTTGAAGAAGAGTCCTAAGTTGTTATGGATAGATACGGGCTTGGTGAATTATGTCGCAGGCATGCAGGAAGATTTGCTTTTCAGCAAAGACACCGATGAACTTTGGAATGGTGATATAGCAGAGCATATTGTAGGTCAGGAATTGTTGGGTTCAACGTTTATGTTTGGCGAGAAAAGAATGTTTTGGGTACGTGAAGCCAAGAACTCTCAGGCAGAAATCGACTTCCTGATAAGATACAGATCGCACCTGATTCCGATAGAAGTAAAGACCGGCAGCAATGCCAAACTGCGTTCCTTGCATCTCTTTATGGATGAATCGAAAGAGAAGGTGGCACTGCGTCTCTGGAATGGCCCGATGACATCGGATACCGTTACGACTCTGAAAGGTAAGTCTTTCACTTTATATAATATTCCGCTATATTATGCCGGTTATCTGGAAGTATTCCTGGATAGTATAAGCAATACCATCTGAGATCGATGCATTCGTCCACTGGTTGATTTATGGTGAAATTCTTGGCGTTCATGTTATTGAGAAAGTCATGCTGCAAGAGCCCGGAGAGTGGAAACCAAGCCAAGGTTTAGATTCCACTCTCCTCCAAGGATGCCCTACAGAATTCTTCTATTCTCCGATTCCGCTTTCTCAAGAAATCATATTCTGCTTCTATCCAGGCAAGATATTCACTGGCAGAATGAGGATAAGGATTCTTCTCAAAGAAACTCTCACCCAACCACAAGTTGACCTTCTCATAATGCTCATCCACACAATCCTGCAAGAAGAAAAAGTCCACAAATCCCTTGAAGTCAACAAAGAGATCAAAGAATTCCTTATCCCTTTCCATGGCTCTGGACAGAGGACTGGTACCTCCCTGATAATATCTTCTGATGCATTCCAAGGTGTAGTCCCATCGGTCACAGATACGCTTGTTGCAACCGCGGGCACAGTTGAAACTATACCTGTGCTGAGGAAAAAGCATCATGCCACCTATCGTGTAGAAGTCCCTAACATACTTCTCCACGAAAGAATGATAGTCAGGAACCATATTACGGACAGCATCCAACACTTCCCTTTTATCAGAATGCCGAAAACTGACCAGGATAGAATCACTTCCCAGGTAAAACTCTTCCCACCTGAGATAATACCTGCTCCTTCCATCCGTCAGCTGCATACTCTGCCCACAAGGAAGCCTGCGACTCCAAAGAAGCTGATGATACCGCCTAAGGGTTGGACTTTTTGAGTCCGGATCCATCTTGAACCACCCCAGATCATCTTCCTTCCAAAAACCATCCCAATAATGGGCAGTATCACTGGTAAAGTCAAAACCAACGTCAATATCCTTCAATTCATATGTATCCATAAGCACTATATTTACTTGGCAGATGAAAATAGATCCACTGCCATAACCGTATTCCTGTCGTTGTTTACAGATAAAAGCAAAGGCTGTAACAATCTTCTTACCAAGAGGCTTTTTACTTACAAGTAAAGCCATGAACCTTCAATCTGGTTGCTGTATCCAGTCCATAAGCCCAATATCAATGACCGCCTACACGTTCCATACCTCATATCCCATATTCTGGGCTATCTGAAACAACGGACTGAAAGTCTGCTGATATGCCGCCAGGAACCGTTCACGATTCAACTGTAGCAGATCTCGTGGCGTATAGCCTAGAGAAGTGAAGTCCAAATATGTCTGTTTCATCTTCTTTTACTTTAAGCTGTAGTCGAGGAGGGTGTGTCATAAGTCTATGGCGCACCCTCTTTTATATTATTTATTGCATAATCCTAGAAGTATCGTAGCCTATTCCAAAAAGGGAATCATATAATATCGTCTGCAAATTTTACTTTTTCCGATCTTCTCTATTAT
>JAIINY010000230.1:0-4800 GCA_022741625.1 Prevotella sp.
ATCCGGAAAATAGAGCAGGGCTAACTCCTGCTTGGTGTAACTTCGTAAATCCATTGTCTTTATTTTAAAGTTTAATGTTTAATTTTCCCACACGGATCTCACGGATCTCACGGATTTTCGACTCCTTCGGAGTTTTTCCATTGAGACCAAATGAGAATACCCGTTGCTTGCAACGAAAAAATAAATCCGTGAGATCCGTGAGATCCGTGTGCGACTTAAATATCATCCATAAGTATGATACTTAGCCATCGAAAACGAGTTATAAAAAGTGATTGAAAGAAGAATGAGGAAAGTTTACTGATTATCAGTTACTTTCCTCATTTTTGATTAAAAGAGATGACGACAAACGAAGACGGAAATATGACAAGATGAGACAGAGGAACGTTACCAACTCGTAACCTATACTTTTGAATGGTACGATTCGAGTTTTGAAGAATGATGTAGGTTATATATAGTAAGGGAATGTACTGATATATAGTGAGTTGCTAATGAGAAACGTAAGTTTTTTGTTGATAAACGAAAATTGTGGCGTTCTGCGGTGAATTGCGTGGCAAGAAAAGACTCTTCATGTATTAATTTTGTACGCAAAAAAAGAATGAAGTTATGAAGAGTACATTTTCAATTATCTTCTACCTCAAAAGACAGGTAGTTAAGAAAGACGGTACAGTCCCAGTCATGGGACGTATCACAGTGGACGGAACACAGGCACAGTTCAGTTGTAAGGTGACGGCAAATCCAAAATTGTGGGACACCAAGGGCGGACGCATGACAGGAAAAAGTATGCTGGCATTGGAGGTGAACCGCAAGCTGGACAAGATGCGTGTGAGTATCAACAAGCATTATCAAGAGATTCTTGACAGAGACAATTATGTGACAGCCGAGAAGGTGAAGAATGCTTTTCTTGGATTGGAATATCGCTGTCAGACTTTGCTGAAGGTTTATGCTCAGTACAATGAGGATTATGAGAAACTCTATAAAGCGGGTATGCGCTCTTGGGGTTCCCTTAGAAGATATAGATGCGTGTACCGTCATCTACAGGAGTTCTTGCAGAGTCGTTATCATGTCAACGACATATCTCTTAAAGAACTGACTCCTGCTTTTATTACGGATTTTGAAGCTTTTCTGCGCACAGATAAACATTTGTGCGAAAATTCACTGTCAGTGTATATGCTGCCATTGCGAACAATGGTGTTCAGAGCGATAGATAATGGATGGTTAACGAGAGATCCTTTCCATGACTATAAGGTGCCGAAAGTAGAGACAACTCGTGGGTTTCTGACGAAAGAGGAGATTCATCTGTTGATGAATGCTGAGTTGAAAAGAAAGACCATGCAATTGATAAGAGACCTGTATCTGTTCTGTTGCTTTACGGGATTGTCGTTTGCAGATTTGAAAAATCTGAAAGAGGAACATATACAGACATTCTTTGATGACAGTGAATGGATAATGATCGATAGACAAAAGACGGGTGTGAGATCGACCATCAAATTGTTGGATTATCCAAAATCCATCATGGAGAAATACAGAGGACTATGTGCGGATGGACGAATCTTTCCTGTGCCATGCTATTCTGATTGTCGTGGCATTCTGCTTCGCATTGCGAAAAGATGTGGCATTACGAAGCACCTGACCTGGCACATGAGTCGCCATACGATGGCTACGGAGATTTGTCTCACCAATGGTGTGCCAATAGAAACGGTGAGTTCGATATTGGGGCATAAGAATATTAAAACAACACAAATTTACGCAAAAATAACTAAGGAAAAGTTGAATAAGGACATGGATCAGTTATCTTTGCAACTGAATCATATCGAGGAGTATATGGGACATGTAGAACAGAGTGTTGAAAATGACAAGAGTAATCAAATTTCTAAACAAGACGAAGTATGAAAAGACAGGTGATAACAATACAGGAGGACATGGTCATCTACGCACCTCATCATGGTGAGGTGTGGATGACTGCGTGGGAAATAGCGGAGCTGTTCTATGTTTCGGGTGTAACAGTGAGAAATACAATTAAACGTATTTTCAAACAGGGAGCCTTGAAAGAATTTGAGGCAGCAAAATATATCACGCTGGATAATGGGAACAAAGCTGATGTATATAGCATGGAAATGGTGATGGCTATTGCTTTTCAGCTGGACACTTCTTGGGCTCAAATCTTTAGAAAATGGATGGTGGAAAGAGTTGTCAACAAAGAAAAGGTAGAGCGTGAATGGCAAAAGACAGAACAGCCTATGATTGTTATGATGAACAATAGCAAAGACTTCAACTGAAGTCCAGAATATAGCACAGGTAGAAGCGAATAATCATTATTTGCTTCTACCTGTTTTTGTTTGCGGGACTCTAGTATGAGTTCACCTGAAAAGTTGCTTTGTGGTAATGACCTTCTGAATGTCGGTAAGTTATAAAGAAGAAATTCGAATTAGGACTATTGCGAGTAGACTCATTATATAAAGTTTGTTATATAATTCATCGGTTGTATTTGCTTTTCAAGGAAAAAGTGTATTTTTGTAATACAAACCAAAGATAGATTTATATGAATGAGAATATAGTAAACTTTTTAAATGGATACATGATGAATCCCGATCCTCAATATGCAGTTCTATTGAAGGGCAAATGGGGATGTGGGAAAACTCATTTTATCAATCATTGGATAGATGCATACAAAGGAAATCCTACTACAGAACAGGTACTAGAACCCATCTATGTTTCTCTATATGGCTTAAGTGATACAAAACAAATTACAACAGCATTAAATAGAGTTATATGCCCTATCTTATATGGGAAAGCAGCAAAAGCAGGAAAAGTCTTGGCTAAAATTGCTTCAGCAATGGTTTTAAAGCATGAAGTTGATTTGAATTATGATGGTATTTCAGACCTTTCTATTAATATAGGTATTGACTCTTTATCAAAGTTCAAATCAAATGACAGTTTGGCAAATTCTAAAAAACTGCTCATTTTTGATGATTTGGAACGTTGTGATATTCCCATGAAGAAGTTGTTGGGATATTTGAACTTCTTTGTGGAGCAATGTAATTGTCACCTCATTGTCATAGGTGATGAGGATAAGATTGCCGAAGGCGAGAATAAGAAAATATTTGGTGAGTTCAAGGAGAAAACGATAGGTCGTGAGTTTGAGATAGCGACGGATATACATAGTGCTCTTGACACTTTTGTCAATCAGACACCCAAGAATGATTTTGTTGTAGGTCATCAAGAGCAGATTGAGAAATTCTTTGCCATGACGGAATGTGATAATCTTCGTATTCTGCGTCAAGCATTATGGGATTTTAGCCGATTCGAGGAATCTATGACTGATTTCTTGGGAGATAGTCGTTATGAGGACATCATGATTCATGTGTTGGGGACTTATATAATATCCTATTGTGAGTATCGCGGAAAAAATCATCAGTTATTTGATGCCTGGATTCAATATGCCATAAAAGGTCAACAGTTTGATAAAGAAAAAATAGAGAACTTGAAGTCGCAATTAGGAGATCTTCATCAGAGATATAATAATGTTTGTCAGCGTTTGAGTAACTACCAGACGTTCAAGATAGAGTTTGTAGAAAGAGTTCTCTTAGAACTAAATACGGGCAACTCTATTAAGGATTATGTTGGGAAAGAATATTTTGCACCTATAGCAGAAGTCCGTTCATGGGCTAGGATCAATGAGGTATATGCAATGAGTAATAAGGATTTTATTTCATTCTATCGTACCTTGATTGATGATATTTGTGGTATCCAAGTGACGAGCATGAAAAATTTGGGACATGCCATCGCTTATTTGGTATACCTGGACTCTCGTGCAATAAAAGAGTTTGATGAAAAGGACTTCAATAACATATGCGAGGCTCTGCCTAAATATTGGGAGGCTTTTCAAGACGAAGAGTCTGTTTATGACGCTCGTATGGCATTTAGTAGAGGTGTCAATTCTTATATGACTACAGAGAAGTTGAAGCGGTTGCCAGAGATTTGTGCTAAATTTAATGAGGAATATGAGAATAGATTGAAGATGAGTAAAAATCTCATGACTCGCACTCTGGAAGAATTGTCGGATTCGAATGTAGATGAATTGTGTACTTTAAATAAACAGGCATTGCCGGACCACAGCTGTACATACGATATGGTATCCATCTTCAATCATGTAGACATGGATAAACTAATGGATAACCTGTTGAATTTGAGTAACGAATCCTTAAATTCTTTTACTCATTTTATTCGAGACAGATATAAATTATCTTATAATATGAGCGATTGGATACATGAAACGAATGATGATATCAAGCCATTGGAAAAGTTGAAAGAGAAAGTAGATGAGATCATCAAAACTGAAGAATATATCAGGAAAGCAGCATTTATGAATCTTTCAAAATCTTTAGATGGTGCTATAAAGCGTTGTAAAGGAGATATGCATGCAACGCCATTTTGACAATCATGTGATGTAATCAGAATGAATACAACTAACAAAGGGGAACGACCAAAGACTGGTTGTTTCCCTTTGTTCGTTTAGAGGCAATTGTATCAGGTGTATCTGTCATCTCTGATTTCCCCATCAATTATCGGCTTGCGGTAATTGGTGGTGAGGAGGGACTGTATCTCGGATTCCGGATAGAGAGTTTTGCCACATAATATAATGTAGGGCAAGATGCCTTGCCTGCGATATTCCTGCAAGGTACGGCGACTAAGCTTCAGGAACTCGGAGAGTTCCTTGTCGGTGAGGTATCGCTCCCCGTCCAAAGGTGGGCTGTAGGACTCGATGAATGAGGATAGCCAGTTGTTGGCTTTCTTCAAGGA
>JAIINY010000231.1:0-4797 GCA_022741625.1 Prevotella sp.
CGTGGTGTGCTCCATCTCTCTGTGCTCATCGAGACCATGCGCCGTGAGGGCTATGAGCTTCAGGTAGGTCAGCCACAGGTAATCTATAAGGAGATTGACGGTGTGAAGTGCGAGCCTATCGAGGAGTTGACCATCAACGTTCCGGAGGAGTTTGCTTCTAAGATGATTGATATGGTTACTCGCCGTAAGGGTGATATGACCTCTATGCTGAACATGGGCGAGCGTGTTGATATCGAGTTCGATATTCCTTCACGTGGTATCATCGGTCTTCGTACCAATGTGCTCACTGCTTCTCAGGGTGAGGCTATCATGGCTCACCGCTTCAAGGAGTATCAGCCATACAAGGGCGAAATCACTCGCCGTTCAAATGGTAGTATGATTGCTTTGGAAACTGGTACAGCCTATGCTTACGCCATCGATAAGCTGCAGGATCGTGGTAAGTTCTTCATCGACCCAGGTGAGGAAGTTTACGGCGGCGAGGTAGTTGGTGAGCATGTTCACGACAACGACCTGGTAGTTAATGTAACCAAGGCTAAGCAGTTGACCAACGTGCGTGCTTCTGGTTCTGACGACAAGGCCCGCGTGATTCCTAAGACCGTGATGAGCCTTGAGGAGTGTCTGGAGTACATCCGTGAGGATGAGTACGTAGAGGTAACTCCTAAGAGTATGCGTATGCGCAAGGTGATTCTCGATCACCTGGAGCGCAAGCGTAGTAACAAAGATTAAGCTATAGCTTATATATAAATGGATCCGTGAGAATTCCCCTCTTGCCGATTGCCCTGAGCAGTCTGCTTGCAGGGGATTCTTTATTTTTAATTTAGAATGTATGCGTATGTGGTTGTGGAAATTCTTTAGAAAATTTTCCTTGCCTTGTTCCCTGGTATTGGGAGCCGTGGGCTATCTGATTTTTGCCAATGTTCCGTTTCTGGAACCTCTGGGGAATGCGGTGGGACCGAAGCTGGTAGATCTGATGCCGGTAGTGCTCTTTTCTTTGCTCTATGTTACCTTCTGCAAGATTGAAATCAAGGAGATGAGACCGAAGACCTGGCATTTTATCCTGCAATTGATAAGAACTACCCTTGCTCTGATGATGGTGGTGATGATCTTCGAGTTTGGAGAGAATTATGGTGTCAAACTGATTCTTGAGGGTGCCTTCATCTGCTTTATCTGTCCTACGGCGGCTGCCGTGGCGGTGGTAACGGAGAAACTGGGCGGAAGCATTGGTTCGCTGACTACCTATACGGTGATTGCGAATATCTTTACGATGGTCATCATCCCGAGTCTTTTCCCGATGGTAGAGAAGGGGGCAGATGTGTCCTTTCTTTATATGAGTGCGATGGTGTTCAGGAATGTAACCACCGTCTTGGTGGTACCTTTGCTACTGGCTTTGCTGAGCCGAAAGTTCCTGCCCAAGTGGGTGGACAAGGTGAAGAGCGTGAAGGATCTGGGATTCTATATGTGGTGTTTCAACCTGACGATCCTGATGGGAGAGACGGTGCGTAATTTCCTGCATGCCGAGGTTTCGGGATGGATTCTAGCCCTGCTGCTCATCGTTCCGCTCATTGTCTGTATTATTCAGTTTGCCATCGGAAAGGCGGTGGGCAGACATTTTGGAGACAGCATCAGTGCCGGTCAGGCGTTGGGACAGAAGAACACCGTGGTGGGTATCTGGCTCACCCTTACCTTTCTGAATCCGCTTGCTGCCGTGGCTCCAGGAGCCTACGTGGTTTGGCAGAACCTGGTTAATGGCTGGCAGATATGGTATAAGGAGAAATACGGAAAGCTGAAGTGGTAAAATAAAAAAGCAGTTTAGAACTTAGATATAAATTCTAAACTGCTTGATTGTATATAACAGTACAACTGTAATTATTTGTTGTTTGATACAAATAGACCTTCTAATGTAATGTTTCCATCAATCCATTCGCCTGGTATCGTAAAGGTGTTGTCCTCCCCACAGTCTTTCTTCTTTACAGTTTTTTTCTTTTTACCTCCATAACTGATGATGAATCCTGTATATGTAAAACCTGGGGCTGGGATAATCTTTACAGTTAGAGGCTCACCAAATGGAACTTTATAATTGTTAAGTATAGCACCATTAACTGCTGTTATCATTCCATTGCGGTTGGCTTCTGTTACATATACATAATCTATAGTCTTTTGACTTTGGCTCTCATTTGAGAGACTGCCGTCTTCATCCTGCAGTATTATTCTAGGATTATCCGACTGGTTGACTTCAATGTCGCTAATGTATATGACGGCATCTTCTGTCATATTGTGAGTGGATTCTGCATGTGGAACGACCACAAAACTGTAGATATCTACCCCATTTGCACTCTTTATCGGGAAAACTGCATCAGCCCATTGACCTGCAGGTACTGGTGATATGGATTTGATCCAAAACTGTTCAACGTCAGGTGATTGTCCTGGTCTGTCTTTTCTTTTTCCCAGGCCAACTAACATGACTCGTCCCTCCATGGGTCTGTTGATAAGTACATGTACTATTTTGCCGGAAGGATCCAGGGATAATGGATTCTTTAAATCAATTCGTGCTCCAAATATGTTGGAAGCAAAACGTGAGCGTTGAAAGGCAAGTACTTTTTTGCTCTTGTTATTGATGGTGTCTGGATTATCTACGATTTTCCAGTTACCTTTTAACTTTCCTGAACGAAAAGGTGAATGCTCCCATTTATCGTATACACCTAGCGACTTATAATCCAGTGAATCAAACTTTATATTTTGTCCCAACAGTATTGATGGTAACAAGCATAGTGCTATGAGAAATTTTTTCATATCTTTTATTGTCTCTTTTAATAAACTTTAATAGAATGTAGCAATGGGCAAGCCTTACTGTTGTCTATGACAATTTTCAGAGCTTTGCACTTATAGCCTTTGTCGTAGCTATTTGATGTGCTGCCATTCAACGGAATGATACGTTTGTATCCAATAGTCGTTGTATTGCATTTTTCAGCAACAGGTTGCCATTTGCGCCCATCTTTTGAAATTTCGAGATGAAAGCTTTTTACTCTTTGACCTTTGCGGATATATTCCATCAGCTCTACGTAGCGTACGTTTTGTGGCTTTGACCAGGATAAGGTGATTGATGCCTGCTTAACTCCATCGTTGGTGGCCCAATATGTATTCTTATTGTGATCAGTTAAGTTCCTTGCAATATAGTTTCTTCTTTTTCCTGCTTTACGTATATTTGATGCAGTAACTTTTGCTCTTTGTGCTAAATCTTTGCCGAGCCTTTTGCGAAGCATCGTACCTAATTCTTTAAGCACACGGACATCTGCTGCTGGGAGCAAACCATCTTTGGCAGGAGGACAGTTCAATATCAACGTAGCATTTCTTCCTACAGTTTCTAGGTACATTTGGAAGAGGCGTTCTGCTGATAGAGGCTTTTCGCCTTCATGCCAGAACCAACCTTTGTCTGTCAGTTTTGCATCGCTTTCTCCTGGATCCCATAACCATCCGTTTTCTGTTCCGTACATACCATTACTTTCTGGTGCATATCCTCTTTCATCAGTCAGCCAGTTGGTTTCTCCAGCCCATCCTGCTTCGTTTCCTATCCATCTTGCTTCTGCACCAACTCCCCAAAGTATGATATCTGGGCATACTTTGTGTATGGAGTCACGGAGATTTGGTATGTCGTAATAAGTAGAACGGTCAACGCTTACGGTGGTATATTTTCCTCCGTAATAACCGTCACCGCCGTTGGCACCATCAAACCACATCTCAAATTGGTCTTTTCCATACTGTGCTAATTCGGCGCATTGGCGTAGAAAGACATCGTTTACATATTTCTCTGTGCCGTAATAACTACTGTTTCTGTCCCATGGGGAAACATAGAAGCCGTATTTCATGCCCAAATTGCGGGCTGCTTTGGCAAAGTCGCGAGGGATATTGGTTGTCTTACCGTTTTCGTTTCCTGCATTTACGATAGAGTGGTCTGTTGTTGCTGTAGGCCAGAGACAAAAACCGTCATGGTGTTTTACTACAGCAATTCCACCTTTCATTCCTGCTGCTTTTACTGCCTTGAGCCACTGGGATGGATTTGGCTTTTGCGTAGGAGCAAAGAGCTTGGTGTCTTCACTTCCAAGTCCCCATTCTCTATTGGTATAGGTGTTCATTCCATAATGAAAGAAAGCATAGAATTCTGTTTCTTGCCATTTCATCTGTCGGTCTGTAGGTAAAGGAAAAACAGCTGCGGGTTCATTGTCTGGATTAGGCAATGATTGCTGTTTTACCTGAAACTCAGTTTGAGAGTATCCACTCATCGTAGAAATGAGTAATAAAACTCCAGTTAGAAAAAAATAATTAATATTCATTGTAGTTGTATTAAAAATAGATATATTTATTTCTTTCCATAAATGCGTTTATGGTTAGAGTAATTGTCTTATATGGTGATTGACTATCATCTTATTTTCTGCAAAGATAAAGATTTTATTGATATTGGAGAAATAAACCGGGTTAATAAAATATAAATGCCCGCAATTTTGCTTTGCGGGCGTTTGTATAGGGTTAGTCTTGTGTAGGATAAATCAAATTTTCTTCGGTGATGCAGTTGAGCACCTCTTCCAAATATTTTTTCGATTCATACTTTGCCATAGGCAGGTCGTGGAGCAGATAGTTGCCGCAATCCTTGGCTGCCTGTCCCGGAATTTCTCCTTCGAAGTCGGCGATGAACTGGAAGGTGCGCTTCATCAGTTCTACGATGTCCTTACTCTCCAGGTCGCCCTTGATGAGGAGGTAGTTTCCGGTGAGGCATCCCATTGGTCCCCAGTAGATGATGCGGTC
>JAIINY010000232.1:0-4778 GCA_022741625.1 Prevotella sp.
TTAATGTGTGTAGAATCTGCAAGATTAATTTTATAGTTTTAATAAGTAGGTTGTACAGTGGTACATCTATTACATCTTTTACTTATAATGATCCCTGCCTGCTTGTGAAAGCCGGCAGGGTTTTTATTCCGAAAATCCAAAGATATCATATATCTATAAATATAAAGAGGGTGTGTCATAAGTCTAGATAATGGCAGCCGAGGACGGGCTGAAAGCCCAAAAGCTCCTAGCCCATGAAGGGACTTTTTCAGTGCCCTCCCTGGGCTAGGAGCTTCTGCCCTTTCAGGGCGTGTGGATGCAAAACACACTCTTCTTTCAGGGCGTATTGGATGTGACTTATGACCCCCCCCTTGCTTTTGTTTTTTAGGTTTACTTATCACATAAGCAAAACCCCCATCCCGCTTGAGAAAGTAGGATGGGGGATTTCTTGTAAGCTGAAAACTATTGCTTAGTATTGCAACATAGCAGCAGGAGTAATATTCAGTACCTTGCAAAGCAATCTGGCAATTTTTAATGTAGGTTCCGAACGTCCAGTAATATAATCGTTAATGCGGGAAGGGCTTATTCCGATTTCTGTTGCTAATTGTTTTTGTGTCATTTCTTTTTCACTCAGTGAAAGTTCAATGAGTTCGGATACTGAAGGCTTTCCTACAGGAAAATGTCTCTTTTCGTATGACTCCACAATATCTGACATTAATGTCAGTTCAATGGCATTTTTATCATTAGCAGGAGTTTCATCCGTTACCAATGGTAAAAGCTCTTCTATTCTGTTGAGTGCAAACTCATACTGTTCTTTTGTTATTTTTTCCATAATTCTTGATGTTAAATGTTGGTACAGTCAATTTTGTCGTATTCACTATGTGTTCCGACAAATCTTATAAAAAGTCGGCCTATAGTGAATTTTATGACAACTACTAATCTATAGTTATTTCCTCGGATGTTGAATACGTAATGTTGATTACCTACGTAATCGGCATCAGGGAAGTCTGCTCTAATATCGGAAAAGTTATGCTGCCATCTCAGCGAGACATAGTCTTGTTTCTGAGACTCAGTTCTACATTACTTATAGGAGCACTATCATTACTCGCCAAAAACTATTTTATCGTAAAGAAGAAGGCTCCTTTATTCAATAAAGAAACATCAAAGTTCTGAAGTTTTTTACGCATTATTTCATCCTTTTCATCATCACCTATATGTTTGAAGTATTCTTCAACTTCTGGATTACGAATGATGAAAGCATATTCACCCGGTTCTGCTTCAAGACTGACTTCGAGAGCTGTTACATGATGAGTGACCTCACGCACTTTTGTTTTCATCGTTACCCCTTCTGCTGCAGGCACCACATTGGCGTAACGAAACTTCTCGCCATTCAAATCCATAGTCAAAAGTTTTGCTATCTTAAACTCCATTTCCAACTTATCCATTGCGCTATACAATTGATCATCAGATAACTTTTGATTAATTTTTGCATCAATATAGCCATCATCAATAAGTCGTTTAGACACATAGTCGGTAAGTTCGCTTTGCTTATAGCTGATTTTATTATACATATACTCCATATATCTGCAATTTAAGCCTTTTCGAACTTTAAATACATAGATATTTTTAGGATCTATCTGCTCCATAAAATCTCCAACTCTACGCAAACGAAAATCGTTAACAGTCTGCTGATCAAATCCCTGTTCCCGATTTGAATAGATTGTAAACTTAGCCACACCTTTGAATTGTTCTTCTGCATGTTGATGGTTATAAATCATGTAATTCTGAACGCTGTCAACCACTTCCCTGTCAGCAAATGGCTTTTTCAGAATCCCTATGAAATCTTTAACGTAGCTTTTGATTACATTCTGTCCCAAATCCAGTACAGGACGTTCATCACTGATGTCATCACACATGGTAATGCTCATCGGTTTCAATTTGCCGTCTAATTGAGCATATACACCAACAGAATCATTATATGCTTCCATTCCGTCGTATTCAAAATCAGCTCCATATTTTTCGTTGAAATAGGTGGCTTCCTCCTTGGTTAAAGTGCGACCTTCAGCCATGATTTTCTTATATAGCGGATCATCGCTTATTCCCTGCATTTTCTGAGTCTTTTCCAGTGCAGCCTTAAATTCTTTACTTTCGAAATCAATTTTAGCATCCCCCATCATTTTCTTTGCAATTTCTTCATTTGTCATACCACCATACTGCTCTTTTAAATATTTATTCAAAGCTGCGGTATCACCTTGAAGTTCCATCATTTTTTTGAGTTGCGGATTTTCATTTAAATACTCCTGCTTGCTTCTCTCTAATGATTCCTTATATTCTACGCTTGTTGTGTCAATTGCAGCATCCTTCAAGAGATCGATTATTTTTTTGTTTCCGAAGTCGTCTTTAGTCTGCTTTTTACTCTTTGATGTAATTGACTTTGCGCTCTTATATAACTTATTAAGCGCTCCAAATTGCGCATGGCATGAAGGGATACCCAATACCAATACTAAAAAAACAAATAATAATTTTTTCATTTCTTAAGCTTTTTTATTTTAGATCTTGCTACTTCCTTATTTTATAAACTTTTCCAGACTTCATCTTAACTATATTGACACCTCGAACATATTTCTCAACTTTACATCCATTAGTTGAATAAATAGACTCTATTTTATCATTATCAACAATGGTGTGAGTAATACCGGTTGGTGTACCCTCGGTTAAATTCCAGAAATTCTTCCAGGGTTCAGCTTTCATATATGCTTCCTTTGTACCTACAGGAATATATAGTTTTATTTTAGCATACTGACTATCACTAAAAGAATTACATGCAGGAGGTACTATACTCTTTAAAACAATTGTTTCCACATTTTTACAAGCAAGCCATGACATTTCTGTCACTTTTTCACCGATAGTATATTGAGTAGGAGTGCTCATTACCCAAAAGGTTTGCATATAAAAACCAGGAAGATGTCCAATATTTCTTCCTAGATAAAGATCTGTTACGTTTGTTCCAGACCATGGCTGGAAGCCTCCTATGCAAAGTTCAGTATCTCCATCTTCTATGATAAGTTTTTCTAATTTCTCACAAAATCTAAACGCATTGTTTTCTATACTTTCTACACTGTTAGGAATTACAATTTGAGTAAGTGAATTGCAACCTTCAAACATATTTCCTCCAATGATTTTCAATCCATCTTCAAATTGAATTTCTGAAAGGTTTGCACAATCAGCAAATGCAGAATAGTCTATTTTAGTAAGAGATTTTGGTATGGTAATTCTTGTTAGAGCATTGCAACCATAAAAAGAATTTGAACCTAACGTTTTTACATTATAAGGTATATTAATATCTTTTAGGTTTATACAATTACAAAATGCCTGATCCTCTATAGATTCTACATTTTTACCAAATGTAACAGAAGTCAATTTCTCTGAATTAAGGAATGACTTTATACCAATAGCAACAACCTTTAAAGTTTTTCCGTTGAAGCTAACCTCATCGGGAATTACAATATCGCCCTCATAAGAAACTTCGCTGCTGTTTGTTACCTCAGCAGTAAGATCTTTACTTGATTTGATATTGTAAAAAATACCATTAGTCTCAAAATCATAAGCAAAAAGATGAGTAGCTATACTACACAATGCAATAATAAGTAATTTTTTCTTCATATGAATATTTTTAAGTTACATTACTGCCCAATAAAAAAAGGACAATTGGATTTTTGAAACAGTAGAATCATGGTCTTTTATGCCGTATTTTGTAATGAAACGGACTTTTTTCCATAATTTCACATTATTATCATTTCTGCTGCAAAATTAAACGTTTTTTGTGATACTTTAAAGGAAATATCCCTAAAAAGCAATAGGGATTTCCCTATAGTATTCCCCATCCTGCTTTCTCAAGCCGGATGGGGGATTTCTGTTTATCTGTTACTTCTAAAATAATATCTTATTTCAGTTTTTCTATCTGTTCCTGGGTTAGTCCGGAATACTTCATGATCAGATTGATGTCAACGCCATCAGCAAGCATATTCCTGGCAATATCCAGGGCTTTCTGGTTCATGCCTTTTTTCATGCCTTTTTCCATACCTAATTCCATACCCTTTTCCATACCCTCCGCAAGACCTTCTTGCTTCGCCGTATCAATGGAGTTCTTGATATCCCGGTATGCCATCTTGCTTGCTTCATACTCCCTCATCTCCTGAGGCGTAAACTTGGCAATCTCGGCTTCCTCAAAGAGACGGTCGAACACCTTGTCGCACAGCTCCTTCGGGCGCTGGGTAAGCTTATAGAGATTCTTCAGCGCATAAAGCCACTTCTCGTAGAGCGTTTCCAGTTCTCCTAGTGTCTTATTGAATTTCGCAATCTCTACATAGATAAACTCCAGCTTATCGTAAAAAATCTTGTGAGTAGCGGTATCGCACAACTGTACATGATGGCGAATCTTCTCCTTGTCGAAGGCATCCTCATTCATGTTGAAGTTGAGCAGCGCAACAGTATAGACATGATTGAGTTTGAAATCCCAGTCACTTCCCTTGGGAGCCTGCTCACGGATTGGGAAAGTGGAGTAGAAGAGGGATCGGTCCTTGAAATAAGTCTGGTAGGCATTCTGCATTTCCACGATGAACTTCTCGCCGTTTTCTCCTTCGCAATATACGTCGAAGATGGCCTTGCGGTCGGTATATACATCTCCCACGTGCTCCGGATTCAGATACGACACATCCTTCACAACCTGTCTGCCATTAAACAAGCTGTTGAGGAAGCAAATGAGCAAATCCTTGTTCATTGCCGTTCCGAATATTCGC
>JAIINY010000233.1:0-4758 GCA_022741625.1 Prevotella sp.
ACAAAGGTTATACCTGTACATCTGCCAAAAGCACGGAGATTCAGGAAGAACATGAGAGGGAAGAATACGCGACTTTCAAGTTCTACAAAACGGTTATAAATATGTTGCAAATATTCAACTTGATTTTGGGGTAAGTTTAATCAAGATTAACAAAAATCACTATTTATTAATGTATTTACATAATTTTTGAATGGAACTCCACCTTCTTCCCAAGGCGGGCTTAGGTCGTCTAGCTTAAGAGAGGAATTTAAGTTTTTATTTGTTTACTTGGGTAGGAGGCTCTCATAGATTAAATCTGTGGGAATTATACGACAAAGCCCCAACCTTATGTGCTGGGACATAAGATTGGGGGGGGGAAAGGAAAGAGAGATGAGTACGGAAAATTATATGTGGAAATGAATGTTGGAAAGCCACTTCTTGACATCGAAACATGGACACTCCTTGTGAACGCCAGGGAGATTTCGATGACCCAGGATCTCGGCTTCAGGATAGTCGGTACAGAGACTCTTCAGAAGCTCTCGCATCGCAGCCTTCTGGGCTGGCGTGCGGGTGTCGGCAGGATGACCATTGGCATCCAGACCACCCTCGTAACAGATGCCGATGCTGCGGGCGTTGTAATGACGGGCATGAGCGCCAGGCTCCGACTCCGGACGGCACGGATAAATCACTCCGTCCTTCGTGATGTAATAGTGATAACCGATGTCACGGAAACCACGGGCTAAATGACACGCCTCCAATTCGCCTACCGTGAAGTCCTGGGTGACTCGGGTGGCACTGCAGTGGATGACGATTAAATTGATCTTTCTGTTCTTGATCATAGGCAACTCTTGTTAATGATTACTGAATAACGATTTCTGAATACTGATGATGGATTCATTACAGTCCCTTGCAGCTCTGCACACAGACGGCAGAAGCGATGGCGGTAAGTACTGTGATGATAAGATTGATGATCTTCTTGATGGTTTCTTTTCTCATGGTCTGATGATTTACTAAAAATTGACTTTACTAAAACTTGATTCAACTGAAATGTTCATAACTAGGGAGATATCCTAAGAAGGAAACCCTTATAACCCAGGCACTCGTGCAGAGCTTGCTTTTGATGGTTGTTGCAGATGATTCCTGCCTCTTGATGCTCTCGGAATGTCCCTGACGCCATACGGCTCCCTTCTTTCAGATTTTACGATTCTCGGCTAAAAATTTACGTTGTCGCCGCTACCATCTGTTGAACCGCTATCCGTGGTTCCGCCGCCACCCTGCTGGGTGTTATCGGTGCTGCCACCACCACCTGCGGTCTGGCTGCCACCACCTGATGGGTTATCCTTGCCGGCATCATCTGGATTCTCCGAATTCCCCGGATTGCCCGTTGCAGGAGCTGCCAGATTGATGAGCTTGATAGAGGTGTCAAGATTCTCGGTCTTGAGCTCGCCAGTGGCTCTGGCTCTCAACTTCAATCCCAGGATGTACTTCGTCACGTTGTAGTTCTCCTTGGTAGGTGCACCGCCTTTCACCTTCAGTCCGAGGGAGAAAATGGCGATGTCGGCAAACTTCACATTCTTGCCCAAAAGAAGCAGCTCCTTGGTGCAGGCTGCTGCATCGGTCAGCATACCGAGGATGGCACCCTTGCTGTAAGGGGTGTTGTGGCTAGCCATGTGAGCGGCGAGCTCTTCGAGTCCGATGGTCTCATCGGATACTACTCGTGGAAACCATTTGCCGTAAGCTTCGGCAATCTTCTGGTTCGTGTTCTGGTATAAGACAATTCTGATCATAACGTTTAAATGGTTAAATTATTAAAGTTAATCGGCGCTGCGCATTGCCCGTGGTTCTTTCTGAATCACAATGCAAAGATACAACATTCAGAATCCGCCATTCACGGTTTCACACGTTTACTCACGGTTTCTCACTGATTTTCACGTCTTTTTCTGAAGATAAGCCCGGAAGAATGATTTTCTTCCTATGGCTCGCCCAGATAGTCGAAAATATGGGCTACCTGTATCGGACTGAATTCCTTCGACCATTTGGTGTAGCCGCTCTTCACCAGAGCATCGTGGAGAGGCTTGCAGCGGTTGATCCATCTTCTGAGATGGGCACTTGCCACTTCGGGAGTGGCATCAGGGAAATACTCAAGAGCTAACTCTTGCTTGGAATAACATTTCTGTTCCATATTGATTGAAATTTAAAAGTGACTTGTTTACGATGCCTAAGTGACTTACTTACGAGCCGTAAGTGACTTGCTTAGGATGCCTGAGTGACTTACTTAGGATGCTGGAATGAGACTTACTTCCGGGTGACAGGGTGACACCGGTGACAGGCTTTTCCAGAAATCTCTCTCACGTAGGCGGGCGGGAGGCCTTTCTGGAAAATTTTTCCTGCCTGCCCGCGTGAGAGAAAGTTTTAGAAAACAAGTGTCACCGCCGTCACCCGTCATCAGAACGGAAGATTGCTGCTGGCATCGATACCCAGGGAAATCTGATAGTTCTGAATCTCTTCTGCCGTGCGGATGATGGCGATGAAACCCCGGCTGTGCTTAGTGCGGGACTTCTTGAAATCCAGGTCGCTGAATGCCTTGCCAATCTTCTGGCTGCTCAGCTTCTGAGTGATGTTGCAGCCGATGATCTGCATCGCCCGGGCTACGGACACAAACTCCCCGTTCTCTCCCTCCGAAGGCTTCCGGAAGTAGAGATCCACCAGTTCCTGTTCGAGGCGTGGCGTCTCGAATTTACTGTTGTGCCGGTTCTGCCGCTCTATCTCTTCATCCGTGAACCAGTAGCGGTAGCCGCTCTTGTAGAGGGCGTAAGCCTGGGCATAGATGCCGGGATGATTGAAGGGATGCTGGCGAGGGGAGACGATGCTCTCTACCTCGAAAGGCAGCCAGCGGCGGGTACCCGTAGGATCGTTCAGAAACTCAGGATTGTTGCCCGTGCCGCAGAAACTGTTGATGTGCTTGCGCTGCTCGGCATAGTGGGCATAGGCAGCTCGCTCGTTGATATACTGCATCGTCACCGCAGCCTTCAGCTGGTTCATCTCTGATGCCGACATCGTATCCAGCTCCTCGCAGCAGATGAGGGCGTACTGCGAGAGGGCGATGAGATCATCCTTCGTCATTCGCTTGGCATTGGTCTTCGTGTAGAAGTACTGCTTCAGCTCCGGCGGAAGGAGATGATTGAACCAGGTGGTCTTGTTGGCACCCTGTTTTCCGATATAGACCAGGATGACATTGTTGACCGCCTCTTCGTCCAGCCAACCGGCAATCATTGCCACGAGCCACTTTTTCAGGCATTCCTCGAAGCTCAGCACGGAGCTGTCGGTATCCTTCACCTTCACGGTGGCAGCGAGTTCGGCGATGTAGTCCTTGTCGCCCTCCTTCCAGGACGGGAGATGGGCGAAATAATCCTCGAAGGGATTGAATACGGGCGTATAATCGCTCTCAATGATATTGCGCATATCTAACTTATTTACCTTCACCGTGAGCGACATCTTGGTCCAGAGCGAGTTGACGTGGCGGTCGAGGAGAATCTGCCATTTTGGCGGTTTGTCGGAAGTGGCGGAAGCGGCGGAAGATGAAGCGCCTTCTGTGATTTCCAGGAACTCGTAGCGCTGGGTGATGAGATTATATCGGAGACGGATATGCCCATCGAGAAAAATTCTGATTTCCTCGACCGATGCGAAGCGGTTGTCACTGCCGCCATTTCCACCGCCTCCACCACCTCCTCCTGATGCCTTTCTGTTGGCACTGGTGGTGTTGTCGTAGCACGACTTAATGACCTGTTCCACATCATTATACTCAGGGAACTTCTGGAGAGCCCACTTCAGTACATCGGCATGGGCATAGCGCTTTCTGGCGAGCATATAGCCCGCCCGCATCACATAGTTGTTGTGCTTGCCTGGCTCGTAAATAATCTTGTCGGCTGCGAGTTTCGGTTGGATGATTTGCTCGTAGTAGGTGTTGATGCGGTCCTGTTTCTTCTGCTGCTGATTCTTCTTCGTTGTCTCGGTATGGAATAGAGAGATTTCTTCGGCTGAGAAAGAGATTGCATCGGAATTGTAGTATGCATCGGGATCGTAGGCGAGTCCACTGAGTCGGTTGACGTTCTTGCATTGAAAGTCAGCTTTTTTGCCAATGAGCTGCTGATAGTAGTCATTGCCCTTGGCGAAGGCGGCGGGGTAGTCATCTCCGAGATAGGGATAGATGACTCGGATACCGTTGCCGCTCATCGTGATGTAGCAGAGTAGGGTGTGCGGATCGGCGCAGAGCTTCTGCTTCAGGGCGTTGAGAGCCGTGATATCGGGAGGCACTTCGGGGAAGAGCTCATCGAAATCTACGAGAGATAGGTGGGTGAGTTCCCGGATGTTGTCCTGACCCTTGCCTCCTTCGAGGTGGCAGGCTGGGGCAAAGAGGGGTGCATCTGCCTTAAAGGTTTTCTTGCCGGTTTGGCGGTAGGACTGGGTGAGGAACTTGAGTCTCTCATCGGTTTTCATAAATGAAACCAGGCTTTCGAGGTCTCCCTGTATGGGAGTCTTGCTGGTCATGTTTGCGAATTGTGATACTAGTTGCTTCATTTTTATCATTTACTATTGTTGGTAAAGCGGATTGTTCCGTTTACATGATTGAGTGAAAGAAGTTGGGGATAGTCAGTATCTCGCTGGTTTCATGTTGCAAAGTTACCTCAGTTCGGGATAAGAAATAGTGCCTAAAAAAGTTGGTAATCTCCGATATTTTTTGTATCTTTGTAGTTGAAATCCAATTAGTTACAAACATAA
>JAIINY010000234.1:0-4732 GCA_022741625.1 Prevotella sp.
CTAAATTCCGTACCAGGAAATGGTACCGGTTTTCCATATACAGAAAAGCCCCGCAACCAGACTTTATCATCTGATTGCGAGGCAAAGGTACGGCGAAATTTTGGTTCCTGCTTGGTAGTCGGTTGGTAGGCTACCAACTGGTATTACCCTACAATTCGCTCCAATTTCTTATAATAAAGCATAGCAGCTTTAGTATCACAGTGCTTCTGATAGGCACTCTGCAAAGCACCTTTATCACAATGCCACAACTCAGCAAAAGGCTTCCACATGCACATTCTCTGCACTTTTCCAGACAGGAATGCAACAATCACGCTACGCTCAGTCCACGACTGGTTCTTCAAGGCATAGGATGCCTTCAGGATACCAGCTTCTGCAAGCTTATCCAGCAAGTCCTTTATCTCTTGAAAGTCTAAGGACTTTGGCAATACAGGCTCATCAGTACAAGTTACATTATTATCTTCACTATCAAGAGAATTCTCCATTTCTCCTACCATATTCTCCAAGGCATGAACCTCGGTCTTTAATCTTTTTATCTGCATTTTCAGGTTTTTGATACCTGTCAAGATTGTCTTCTTGTTGTTCATAATCGAAATTTTATATTAATAAATTCCGACTTTGATGTTTTGTTCCGCATAAGGCCTCACACCGAAATAATACATTTATATCGGGCACCCCCTTCGTAGGAATGCGCTGCAAATATACGACTATTCGGCGAAAGCATTGTTTTAGTTTTACTTGCAGAATTTATGGACTTTTCAAGGATATTCTTAACGATCTGACAATGAGTGCTTTATCTCATCTATAAAATCAGTAATCTCTGCCAATCCCACATTCTTGGCATGAGAAAACAGTTGCGCCTCATTTTTTGGGTTTTTATCATTAAACAATTTTTCAAGAATCAACTCAACACTATCACCAATATTTGTGATCTTGTCACCTCTATGATCTACCAGCCAGCCAGCTTTCGCCATACCTTCCAGCGCAACAACAATTCCCGTCTTCTTACCATCTTTAATATAAATATTGGAGTGATTGATGCGGGCGTTACGACCGCTCATTTTATGGTCATCTATGATTTTCGAAATGCGTTTTTTCGGGGACTTTCTATTATATGTTTTTTGCATATAATTCTTAATCTCTATATTTTGTTGAGAACAGTACAGATCACCCACTCCAGAAATAAAATGAAAATCATCTCCTGTTAAACCATACTCATTTGGAAAATAAGGATTATACGAGAGAGAGTCAAAAACGGCACAACTAAAATTTTCCGTAAAATAAACATAGCTTAGTACAATATAAATAGTTTCGGTAGCTGCTAGTATTCTGTTCTTGCATCGAATAGAGTTCTTGTTATATTTATCAGATTCATCTTTTCCCCATATCTCTTCATATAAGTTGCAAAGTTGTAAGGGTACCTTTCGCATGCAGAACACAATAGAATCCGAGTTCTTTTCTCCCTTTGGTATCATACCTAATATTTTATCAATAAATTTCATGATAAAATAGAAAGCTACTTCAGAACAGTCATCTTCACTCATAGACACAGCATCTATAGATATATACCCGCTTTGGGCAATATAAGCACAACGAAGTACCTTTTCGTAGTACTTGAATATAGGGTTGACCTCAAAATACTCATCATGAATAAAGAAGAGATCCTCCTTGCTCAGTCCCAATCTAAGCTTCTCTTCTACTTCCTCTCCAAATTCCTCCATCAATTTTTCTGCAGATTCTTCGTCGTTCAATTTATTTGCTTTCATAAGTCATTTGTTTTTATGTTAATATTTTGTTTGTTAATTCTATATTTTCAGACATAAAAAAGTCCCGTCTCCAACAAGTGAAAACTCGTCAGAGGCGGGACCTTCATTTATCTTTCGAACGCAAAGGTATAACAAAAATCTTAAATCTCCAAATATTTTTAAGTAAAATATCACCAAAACAGCATTTCTTCTTTCTTGTTTTAAATGAATACCAGCCACTCTCCGTATTTTCTTCCGCCAACACGTTTCAGCAAGCCTTTCTTTGCCGACAAAGATAGGCTATTTTATTGAAATAGACAAATATTTAACTCAAGTTTCGCATGTGGTTCAAGAACGGGCTGAAGGCCCAAAAGCTCCTAGCCCAGGGCATCGCCCTAGGTATAATGGCAGCCAACAAGGCGCCCTGTAAGGGCAAAAGCTTTACAATATCACGCAGCCCACCTAATCCCGGAATACGAAATTCTCATCATATTCCACATTATATAATTTCAAGAACGCTCTATATTCCTCTGCAAACGAATGCTTTGTGTGATGCTCTTTCTGATTGGCAATGTATTGTAATGTTTTATCCACAACTGATTGGCTGATGGAATAGGCGGCATAACCACCCTGCCATGCGAAAAAATGATAATACGCAGGGTCGAGATTCTTGATCCATCTGCTACTGTTTCGCTTAATCTCCTCCACTATCTGGGAAATCGTGACGTCTTTGGATAGTCGCTCCAAATCATTTTCATGGATTTTTGGGCTCGTGGTTTTGATGTGGAAAATCAAATGGATGTAAATTTTTGATAATGATTGTGCCATAATTGTAAAGCTTCTGCCCTTTCAGGGCGTGTGGGGCATACATACGAAACTTGAGGGGATTACAAATCCTCCTGTGTTTATAGATCGAACCTTTTTAAAAAGAGAGGAAGTGAGCATTTTAGCGCTTCACTTCCTCTCTTCTACTATTATGGATTCGCAGGTTATTCTTGCTTGCAAGCATATTTCGTCCCTTCAGAGAAAACT
Source organism: Prevotella sp. (assembly GCA_022741625.1). Classification (GTDB taxonomy): domain Bacteria; phylum Bacteroidota; class Bacteroidia; order Bacteroidales; family Bacteroidaceae; genus Prevotella. The sequence goes on from JAIINY010000234.1 coordinate 2,775, forward strand.
CCAGGCAACACGGTGGCAACAAATCGAAGTTTCGCATCATCCGAGATGAAGGTCTTCTCTTCGCAGAGACTGTCTATAATCTCCACACCTTTCAGCATGAGTCCCTTCTCCTCCTCGCTGAAGACATAAACATCATGTTCAGCGATTGGCAGGCCAGACTTGAATGTGTACATCTTGCCACAAATATCACACTCTTTCTCCTTGAACTTTTGATATTCTTCACCAGAAAATTCTCTAAAGTCATCTTCTTTAGGGATAAATCCCAATCGGAATATCCCCTGTATGGCTTGACCGCCACCAAATAGTAAATCGAAAAAATCCATATTTCTTATTTTAAAGATCTTGCACTATTTTTTTCATTTCACCCATGCTTAAGTTTAGAGTACTTGCCACAATATCTTCTGAAACACCGGCTTGTAGAAGTTTTTTAGCAGATACCATTCTCTCCTCATTAGCTCTTTTTAATTGTTCTTCTGCTTCCTTTCTCTGCTCTTCTGCTTCCTTTCTCTGCTCTTCTGCTTCCTTTCTCTGCTCTTCTGCTTTCTTTCTCTGCTCTTCTGCTTCCTTTCTCTGCTCTTCTGCTTCCTTTCTCTGCTCTTCTGCTTCCTTTAACTGACTAGAGGTAACCATAAGCTTCTCCTTAGCATCATCATTAGCCTTTGTCAGGCGCTCCAACCTGCCAGCAAGCGTTTTTTCTACGCTCACAGCATCCCAGAAATCATCATAGCCAAGAAGTTCTTCCTCGGTATAAGCAGATTCTTCTATCTCTGATACAGCCTTGGCTATCTCTGGATTAGCCAGCAGTTCTGCAGGAATTTCCTTCGTATTCTCATCTATTTCCGTCAGATATCGAAGCCACAAAACCTGCATCTTCTTCTCTGTAAAGGTATGAGGTGTAAACTTCGGCAACTCTACAAATACCAAATGCAAACCGTCAATCACCTTTTCGGTATGCTCCTCATGGACCAGATGATAATAGTGGTAATAATCATCAAGCTCAGGTTCGAATACCTCATTGACTAGGTTGAGAGAATAAACTGGTTTTAGAAGAGAATAATCTTCTCCTCTGTTCAGTTGCTTCACGTATGCCTTTGAAGCATTGAAGAGGACTCGCTGTTTAAACTCCACTGACCAAACCATCTGCATCTCAACAATAAACTGACGTCCCTGAGCATCCTCGCATCTCACATCCACGATACTATATTTTCGTGTGGGAGTCTGAGGAACCATCTCCGGGGTAAGATAGGTCACAGAAGTGATTTCTTCTTCCTCGCTCTTGAAAGGAAGAAGGGCGTTAAGCAAACTTTTCACCAACTCGGGGTGTTCGCCAAACACTTTCTTAAAGGTCAAATCGGCCTTAGGATCCAAATATTTCATAAGCCTTTCTATTTTTCTGCAAATATACGCCAATATTCTGAAATCTGCAAGCATTTTAATGGATTTTTTGATTGTCTCTTCTGTTTTTTATAAAAGAGACAATTCTACAATCAGAGAACAAGCGAGCTCTTCTGCTGCGTCATCAAACCCTCGTAATATCTATCAAGCTTATCATAACTTACAAATGTCACCCTATCCGAGATAGGCTTGAAATAGTCATGGCTCAACCTGGCTATAAACTCATGATGACGCCTGGCATCTGCCACGATATACATGCGGGCATTAAAACTCTGAAGGTCAGAAAACTTACAGAGAGAATTCTGAATATCCGTAGAATGCTCCACCTCAAAGAAGCTGTTGGGCATCATCACATCGCTGCCCAGAGAATTAGGCTGAAACCACATGACATCTATCGTGCTGCTCCTATCCACAAATTCCTGATAGGAGAATGGCGGAACCCTATCCAATGTGGAGATTTCCCCCAATTTCACATTGATGCATTCCCGGTTCTTATCCTGCGCAGGAACGTAGGTGGCGAGTTTCTTCATATTACCGATATACAGCAGAAGTCCCTGATAATA
>JAIINY010000235.1:0-4698 GCA_022741625.1 Prevotella sp.
TTCTTCCGAACCTCAACATTCCCCATTTGGGGTATAGGTTACGGATAGGTAACGTTCCTCTGTCTCATCTTGTCGTATTCCCGTCTTCGTCTGTCCTCGTCACTTTTAACCAAAAAGAGGAAAGTAACTGATAACCAGTAAACTTTCCTCATTCTTCTCTCAAACACTTTTTATATGTACTTTCCCCTCAAGAAAGAACCTACTTTCAGTAAGTAATCAGGAGGAAGCAGCATCTTGTCTTTATCCAATTCTTCCTTCAGAAAACTGTCAAGTTCTCTCATAGAAAGAAGAGTGTCCCCTAAATCTGCCTGAAATCTAAGTTTCTCTATCGTCAAGGAACGAATTCTTCTTTTGTCAATAAGGGTTTCTACACAAGATGGAGCTTCTGGAATCCAATCCCCCTGTATCTGTACATCGGGAATCACTCCATAATCCACCATTTGGGTTGATATAGACGTATCACCTTCTTCACTGATTAAGTAAGGATTTGCCAATAAATCATCATAGCACTCTGTTTTTTCTACCCAATATGAGATTTGTGAAGAATCAAGCTCAAAACGTGACAAAAGCATCAAAACCTGTTTCTGCTTATCTGCAGTAGCATGCCAATATGCTTTATAATATCCCAATTCAGAATTATAAGCAACCCCTGGAATCTGAATTTTACCTGACAACAAATCAGAATAAGCCAACCATGGATTACCCTTAGAAGCCAAATACTTACCAATTCGAAGATCATGTTCTATCAAATAAGCATAATTCACTCCTATGGCACGTAGCGCTTCTGCAAATCCAGGGAATGGTCCAGAAGCTTTCTTGATATTACCTATTTGCAGGTCTATCCAACGTAATTGGCGTTTCCAATCACCTCCAACCAATCCATGTCTGATGATTGCTTCAACAGAATCTCGGGCAGCAGCCAGAATGATCAACATACTATGATGACTAACCTTGTCACAACCGTAAGAAAGCTCATCAAATATTTTCTGACTATTGCCCACTTTATCCAATGTCAACTTTATTTCATTGATAGCGGCAGCCTTTGACATATGGAGTTTGTCTTTAAACACCTGTTCATCAATGGCTAAATACTCCTTATATGGCAATAGGAATCCATTTGACTCATTCATATTTGGGCGGATAGAATGTCCAATCATCAAATCCCATGCAGGATAGGTATAATCCGCAGCAGAGTCAAATTCAAGAACATCATGAACACGACTCACCTCACCCAAGCCAACGATGACTCGGGCAGCATCCTCATCAACAGGATTTCCGTTCTTACAATAGAAAACTACTAATGATTCATGCTCTACAACATCTTTCAGGAACCAATTTAGAATATCTATTTGGCGCTGTGCCCCAAATATCCACGAAGTTCTAAAAGGAGGTTCTTCATCACGTGACAAGCCTGGAAACTTAGTATCCATATCTTCTTGGGAATCTTTAGACAAGTACCGGAAAGGTATTCCAAATGCCGAGAAAGGAGGCACATCTATTGTTGTGGGAAGCAACTGAGAATGAGGCAACTGTTTGTTATAGGCATACACATGAACGAAGATACGCTTGTACGTATCTTCATTCATAAAACCGCCATTTTCACCCTTGCAGGCAGGAAGCTGCTCAGGCTTTAGTTCACACCATTTCTTTGAAGCATTCTTATCTTCATCAAGATTATTCTTACGCTCCAAGATGTTGTGCAAAGTCAAGCAAAACGGATTAGCCGCTGGTGAACAGCAAACAGATCCATTCCAATTGTTGTCATGCCAAGGCACACGAATTGACAAATGTTTCATATATTTTCGTTTTATTTTTTACTACTATGTATTTGAATATCAATGGCATTATCATCCCAACGAACTTCATACTCTCTATATGGAATGTGTATTGTCAGCTTTTTTAAATTATAGCTATAGTATTCTCTGACAAAACAGAATCGGCTACACTCTTGATGACAAAACAGAATTCAGGCAATCTGTTGTCTTCATCACGAGACATGATGTTTGTGGAAATCTTTCGTAGTTCTTCAGAAGATATGAAGTTGCCGTCTTCGTCAAACAAAATGCTAAGGGCTGCCTTGCGGCGTTCTTTCAGTAAGTCACAATCCAAACGCAATGTTTCTATGTCAGATTGTGCTTGGCTGTCTGTTGCTTGCACTCCTCCCACTACATCATATTGGAATACAGTTTCGCACTCGGGCATTAATGGCGTATAATGCAAAGGCTTGTCTGCCTTGCTGGCATCACAATGCCTAAGTGTCGGATTGTTTGTAGCAACTCCCATGAGGTTGGCATCATCATCGGTAATGCTACAAGTAAGCAAGAGGTTCTTGTATTCACCCACTAATTCACGATGAGCGCCCTTGGGAACGACATGCTCCACAGATTGTTTTCTACCTTCCGAATCTTCGAATATGCGCAATCCGCAATAGCAACAGATTCCGCCTTGCTCATCGTACATCTGGTGCTTTAAGTCCCATAAGTGGGGAATCACTTGGATGTCTCGCACCATCCTCCAAAGCTTGCGTCCTGTTAGTCCTGGATATACGTTCGGGTTGAGAAGATTCTGCTCGTCTAACTGCTGAGCTTGCAGCTCTGCTTTGTGACGGCGAACGACTTCTGTCGAATAATCTTTTCTTACAAGTCTCATCTTCCTATGATTTCTAAGCGTTTGATAATGGCACGGAGACGAACGAGTTCTGGTTGTGTCGGTTCTGTTTCCTTTTCAAGTTCTGAAAGCAATGCCTTGGCTTTCTTGAGATCTTTTCCTGAAACACAGTCCTCAATAGCTCGTATTTGTTCCATCACCGCTGATGTGCGGTTGGCTGCTCCCATGTTTTCTGCCATAAGACTGTTGGCGTCGATTCCGTATGTGCGGTGAACGCTGAGGGTTCGCATACCATCATCTACCTGCATGCTATACACGATGTTCTCTGGTTTGTTCTCTACTCCAGACAGAACCAATGGTGAATGGGTACTGATGATAAACTGTACTCTCGGGAATGTCTTACGGAATCGTGCAAGAACGGACTGCTCCAACTCTGGATGTAAGTGGAGGTCTATCTCGTCAATCACCACAATACCGGCAAGGTCTGTTGTACTTCCGTTGCTCAGAAGTAATGAACGATATGCTATATCGAGTACCATGAAGAACAGACGCTTGTAACCTGCAGGAAGCTTGATAAACGATGGATTGCTTCCGTCACGTGTCTGTAGGCAAAGACCGCTTTCTTCATATACACTGACAAAGAAATCTGTCACTTCGATATTCTTGTCGCCCTGCGAGAATTTAATCAGGCAATTGCGGATAGCCTGAACCTCGTCATCGTAGCGGGATTTCTCCCGTTCGGCATTTTCGAGACGTGACTTGTGGAGTTTTATATCCTCATTGTATTCTTCTTCATTTACTATCCCCTGAGCTTTAGCATTCTCACAATTCTCTAAGGCCTTTTTCTCTCCATCTACTGTACGATTTGCTCTGTCCCAAAGTGTCCAGATCATTGTGAGTCGATTTATCCAGATGTCGGAATAGGCAGTCTCTTCATCCCAGCCGAGATAACCGAGATTTCTTAGACTCATCTCTTTTTCACTGAGTTTAGTCTCTTTGGTTACATGAGGAAAACCATCAGAGAAATAAGCAAACATAGGTAGCTGGTCAGTTTCTTTGATGCGATTCTTCAAACGCATGGATGCTTCTCCAAACTTACTTGGCTGCACCTTAAAGGTGGAGGTGGAGGCATACATGTCCCAATCAAGGGGAACACCTTCGAATGTGGCACACGCATTTATGTTGACAAAAGAAAATGGCATCCCAGTCTTTGGGTCTCTTGTCAAATCTTCTGTCTTGCTATAATCACGTGGCTTCAAATCAGGAAAACCTGCACCCAAATTGAGTGCTTTTTCTTCTTTGTCGCGTTTAAATGCAAAACTGAGTGCCTTGTGGATGGCATGTATCAGCGTTGTCTTTCCTGTGCCGTTTTTGCCGAACAGTACTGTCAGCCCTGAGGCGAAAGTGATACGGTAGTCGGTGAAACAGCGAAAATTCTGTATATGAAGTTCATTTAACTGCATAATGTATTTCTTTATTATGTTAATCTTTGTTTTGAGGTATCTCCAATTCGTCAAAGCGGAGTAGTTCATTGATGTCCACTTCCAGAAGTTTTGCTATCTTCATGAATGTCTCCATCGGAGGTTGGGCATTATTCGTACACCACTTTGATACTGTCGTTGGAGCTACGCCAAGTGCTTCTGACAACCATTTGTTGGATTTTCGCTTCTCTGCGAGCATCACCTTGATTCTGTTAATTGGTCTGTCCATTGTATGAATTCTTTTAAATAACGTGTGCAAAGTTACGCATATATTTTGTAATAATGTCGAAATTCTGTAATAAACACGATTTTTATAATATTTATTAGCGTTTTCACCACTTTTTCCTCTAAAAATGGGCAGTAATCACCTGTTGGATGATTTTCTTGTTGGCTTCATTGGTGGTTGCTACGTCTATTGACTGCAGGTAAATCTGTGTGGTCTTATAGGAGTTGTGTCCCATGCCCTGGCTGATGGTGGCTATTGGTATATTCATGTGCAAGGCTACGCTTGCAGGGCAGACGCATTAAATTGCGCTGCCCTCCAAAAGTTTTGACAGGTACTCTTCATCCCAGCCTGCCTTCAATCTTTTCAGGTTGAGACTTCCCTTGG
>JAIINY010000236.1:0-4660 GCA_022741625.1 Prevotella sp.
TAAGGATTTGGCTGCTCGTTTCATCAAGAACTTCAAGAAGTATGAGACAAACGAGGCTGGTAAGGCTCTCGTTGCTGCTGGTCCACAGCTCTAATTCGACATTTCGAATTTATACTAAATATGGAATCCCGTCTCTCGCAAGAGAGGCGGGATTTCTTCGTTTTTACTCCCTTAAATCACTAAAAAATATAAAAAATGCCCCTAAAATCAATAAATTGCATAATAATAAGGAGAAAAGGGCGATTTTTTAAAGAATTCTCCGTAAATTTGCAGCTAAAAAGAAAAATTGGATAGAATGAAAAGTAAATTTTTAGCTTTTATAGCACTTGTTGCAGCTACTTTGTCGCTCTCTTCATGCTTGAACAGCGACGAGACGGTAGTAGAATATACAAATGATACAGCCATCACGAGTTTCTCCTTGGGAAAGCTCGGTAGATACACGAAGACTACTGCAGGCAAGGATACTCTGATCGCTGATAAAGTGAATGGAGCTAACTATAAATTTTATATAGATCAGGCTACCCGCCATATCTATAACGTAGATTCCTTGCCTACCAAGACAAGGACCGCTGCCGTATTGGCTACCATCAGCAGCAAGAACAGCAGCCCTATCTTCATCATGAACAAGAATTGCCCTGAGAAGATCGACTCGGCAAAGTATTATTCAAGCACCGATTCCATCGACTTCTCTCAGCCACGAATGGTTCGTGTATATAACAACTCGCTCAATGCCTATGTTACTTACACCGTAAAGGTGAACGTGCATCAGCAGGAAGGCAATGAGTTCAACTGGCAAGCCAAGGCTCAGCTCAATGAGCAGCTCGCTGCACTCAGCGACTTGAAGGTGCTTGCCCTGGAAAACCATATCGGAAACCATATCTATGTATTTGGCAAGACCCTCGGGGGAATGAAGATATACAAGAGTGCTGCAAGCGACGGTAACAACTGGACTGAGGTAACAGCCAACCAGGCTTTCGCAGCTGCCGATTATCAGAACGCCGTGCAGATGGGCAATCAGCTCTACATCCTCTCAGATGGCAAGGTGTATGCTTCTGCCGATGCTGCAACCTGGAGTCTGGTAGGCGAGGATAGTCAGCTCAAGCAGTTGGTAGGTGCCAGCAGAAAGTATCTCTATGCCTTCACCGCTACAGGCATCGCCGTGTCTAAGGACAATGGCGCAACCTGGGCTGCCCAGAAGATGGATGCTGACCACTCACTCCTGCCAACCCAGAACCTGAGCATGAATGTTTCTACCATCGCTTCTGTGAAGAATGTAGAGAATGTTCTCCTGCTCGGTACCCGTGATGCAAGCTATCGCGATACCATCGCTACGCTCTGGAATCATGTGGCTGATTACTCTGCCAATGCTCCAGAAAGCGCATGGAACTATATAGAATATGATTCTCTCCAGAGTGGCAAGATGCCAATGATGGATCAGGTGCTCGTTTGCGGTGCTGATTCCGGTTTCGTTGCTCTCGGAAGCAACGGCAAATGGTATAAGAGCAAGAACAACGGACTGACATGGGGTGTAGATACACTCGTAACCATGCCAGCCGGATTCTCTGCTGCCACCCAGCGCTTCGGCTTCTGCCGCGACAAGGACAAATTCTACTGGGTAGTAAGAAACGGTAGCGTATGGAAGGGCCGCTTCAACAAGGATGGCTGGATCAAGGACCCGACCATCTTCGAATAAGACCCTCGGGAATCAATCATATTCATATCGCGTAAGGTATAGACATGAGGAGAAGCTTGTGTAAATGCTTGTTGCTGCTGGTCTTGTTCCTCTTGCCGTTGCAGGTGATGAGGGCACAGGACGATTACCAGTATCGTCTGGAGATTGGTGCCGGCGTGGGACTGGTTGCCTACGAAGGCGACCTGAACGGCAATATTCTTGCCCATCAGCAGCCGATGGCAGCCATCGTGGGAAGATACAACTTCGATCCCTACAAGGATCTGCGGTTCAACCTGGGGCTGGGAAAGCTGAAAGGCTCTAACGACAAGGTGAAGACCGATTATCCCGACCTGGATGGGAAAGCCTACTCCTTCAGCAATACCCTGGTGGATATGAGCCTCGTCTTCGAGTACAACTTCTGGCCCTACGGCACAGGCAGGGACTACAGAGGAGCCAGGAGGCTGGTGCCTTTCATCTTCGGAGGTCTGGGAGCCACCTTTGTGAAGGGAGAGCAGAAGAATGTATTTACTGCCAACGTGCCTCTGGGCATCGGGGCGAAATACAAGATAAATGAACGGATGAACATAGGTGTGGATTGGGGCATCCATTTCTCGCTGAACGATGAACTGGATGGGGTGAAAGACCCTTATGGCATCAAGAGCAGCGGACTTTGGAAAAACCAGGACTGCTATTCCATGCTGCAAGTCTCGTTCACCTACAGCTTCAGCGCAAAGTGTAAAACGTGTAATAAAGAAGAATAAGAACTCTTAATTAAGAAATAAGATATGAACAACTTGGATATGAACAGAATACCTGAGCACATCGCTATCATCATGGATGGCAATGGACGCTGGGCTACGGAAAGAGGTAAGGATCGCAGCTACGGCCACCAGGCTGGAGTTGACGCAGTGCGTTGCATTACATCAGAATGTACTCGCCTCGGTGTGAAGTACCTTACTCTCTATACTTTCTCTACTGAAAACTGGAATCGTCCTGCCGACGAGATTTCTGCCCTGATGGGACTGGTGCTGACTTCTCTGGAGGATGAGATCTTCATGAAGAACAATGTGCGGTTCCGCGTGATCGGCGACTTGAAGCGTCTGCCACAGGCTGTGCAGGACAAGTTGCAGGAGACCATGGACCATACCGCCAAGAACGATGCCATGACCATGGTAGTAGCCCTGAGCTACTCTTCGCGCTGGGAAATCATGAATGCGATGAAGAAGACCGTGAAGGAGGCTATGGAGAAGGGCGCCAGCTATGAGGAGGTTGAGAAGATGCTTACCGAGGAGAACTTCGAGAAGCACCTGGAGACCAACTTCATGCCAGACCCAGAGCTCCTGATCCGTACAGGTGGCGAGTTGCGTATCAGCAACTACCTGTTGTGGCAGATTGCCTATTCTGAGTTGTATTTCTGCGATACCTATTGGCCAGACTTCAACGAGGAGTGCCTGCATAAGGCTATCGAGAGCTACCAGTCGCGCCAGCGCCGTTTTGGCAAGACCGAGGCTCAGGTAGAAGCAGAGGAAGAGAAGTAAAAGGGGGAAAAAGGACGAAAAATAGATACTATATATATAATAAGGTATAAATGAACAAGCTAAGAAAGATTTTCATCCTGCTATTCGGCATCATGGCGAGTGTGCAGGTTATGGCACAGGACAAGATAGTACATCCAGATATCTCGTATGCCGGAACCCCTCGCACCTTGACCCTTGGAGGTATCAATGTGTCGGGTGTGGAAGGATACGAAGACTATGTGCTCACTGGTATCTCGGGCCTGACAGTGGGAGAAGAGATTGAAGTGCCAGGCGACGCTATTACCAATGCCGTCAAGCGCTATTGGAAACATGGACTTTTCTCTAAAGTCGCTATCGCTGCCGACTCTATCGTGGGTGAAAAACTTTATCTTCACATCTATCTCGCGGTAAGACCTCGTATCTCTGATATCCACTACGTGGGATTGAAGAAAAGCGAGCGTGAGGATATGGAGCAGAAGCTCGGTATGGTCAAGGGTACGCAGGTAACACCTAATATGCTCGACCGTGCCAAGATCCTTGCCAAGAAATACTTCGATGACAAGGGCTTCAAGAATGCTGAAATCCAGATTAACCAGCGCGACGATGTGGCTAACAAGGGTCAGGTAATCCTGGACGTAATCGTAGATAAGAAACAGAAAATCAAGGTTCACCAGATTACCATCGATGGTAACGAGAAACTTTCGGACAGAAAGATCAAGGGTGGACTCTTCTCGAAGGGAGCCTTTGCCAAGACCCACGAGGCTGGCAAGTTTGCTACTTTCTTCAAATCGAAGAAGTTTACTCCTGAGAGATGGAAGGAAGACAAGCAGAAACTCATCGACAAATACTACGAGTATGGTTATCGTGATGCGCAAATCCTGAAAGACAGCATAAGCAACTTCGACGAGAAGCACGTCAACGTATATGTCAAGGTAGATGAGGGTAAGCGCTACTTTATCCGCAATATCAACTGGGTGGGCAACACCGTATATGCTACCGACTATCTGAATGCCGTGCTCGGCATGAAGAAGGGCGATGTATATAACCAGAAACTCCTGGGCAAGCGATTGCAGGAAGATGAAGATGCTGTGGGCAACCTCTATTACAACAATGGTTACGTGTTCTCTAACATCAATCCTGCCGAAGTGAACATCGACGGCGATTCCATCGACCTGGAGATGCGCGTGACAGAGGGACCTCAGGCTTACCTGAGCCACGTACGTATCAATGGTAATACCCGTCTCTATGAGAACGTAGTACGCCGTGAGCTCCGTACCAAGCCAGGCGACCTCTTCTCTAAGGATGCCCTGATGCGTTCGGCACGTGAGTTGGCTTCCATGGGTCACTTCGATGCTGAGAAGGTTTCACCAGATGTAAAGCCTAACTACGAGGACGGTACTGTGGATGTAAACTGGAACCTGGAGCAGAAGAGTAACGACCAGATTGAGTTCTCGCTCGGTTGGGGTCAGAC
>JAIINY010000237.1:0-4647 GCA_022741625.1 Prevotella sp.
GCCTTGATGTTGTTGGCATCCTTCAGGGTAACCTTCTTGGTAGGATAGGTCTGATGAGCGCAGGCGCTGTTCATATAGAACTTAGCTGGCTTGGCAGCATCCTTGCTGCTTACCTCGATGCTCTTGGCACCACGACCTACATAGAGAGCCTCCTGGAAAGCAAGTGTATATTTCTTGCCATCTACGGTAACTGTTCCCTCGCCACCGATATTGATGATACCCAACTCACGGTTGTCGAGCAGATTCTTCTGATCATTTGGCTTATCGGTATAAAGCGGAGCGATAGAAGTGAGCTTCAAAGGAGCGGTTGTTGGCTCTGCACCACCGATGAGGAAACGGTCGAACATGGTGTAGGTCCAGTTTACCTCGCCTGGAGCGAACACCTTCTCGATAGCGAACTCGCTGCGGAGACGGTCTGTTGTATAATGTTTGGCATCCATCGGATTGCTCGCATAACGAACGTTATAGTTAGTGTAGGCATTTTCTGCCTTCACTTCGTATCTACACTTACCACACTGGCCAAAAGCCTGACTTGCTGTTAATACCATTGCTGCTAATATTAATGTTAATTTCTTCATAGACATTTTGTTTTATATTTTTACATTTTTTGCTGTCTTTTCTTCCTTAACGATGCGCTGGCGGTTGAGAGCCAGCAGGGCGATGGTGAGGATGGTGAGCACACCCATACCAACGTATGAAAGCTTGACGCCACGATAGATAACCCATCCGAAGAGAGAAGAGGCAAAATCGAGCGCTCCGCCTGAGAATCCGTCAGGGATATGAGCGGCGTTATCGCCTGTGGCTGCATATACCTGGTTGGCTGCCATCGTAAAGTCGGGAGCCATATCGGTTACGAAATAGAGTCCGATGATGAGGGCAATCAGACCGATGATGAGCGTCTTGACCACATTACCCTTGGTGAATGGCAGAATCAATGGGAAGAGATAGAACATACCAGCCAATGATGCCAATGGCAAGAACTGGTTGCCAGGCAGGAAGACTGCGATTGCCAGGATAACCGGAATCAAGATAACTGATACCACCAAGGTAGTAGGATGACCGATAACCAAGGCAGGACTCATACCGATGTGTACTTTCTTGCCGTTGAACTTGGTCTTGACCAACTCCTGTGTCTTCTCAGAGATAGGCTTCAAACCATCGATAAAGAGAGAGGTGATACGAGGAATCAACTCCATCACAGCTCCCATGGTTACACCCAGGAAGAGAATCTTCTTGATATCCAACTGAGCCGCCCAACCGATCAGGGCACCTACGATAACACCGAGAACCAATGGTTCGCCGAGCACGCCAAACTTCTTCTTCAATCCCTCTGCATCGACATCGAGCTTAGAGAAACCAGGAATCCTATCCAGGAGCTTGTTGAAGACGATGGCGAATGGCATGAAACTCTGGCAGAATGGCTGCGGAATAGAGATTCCATCCAAGTCGTAGTACTTCTGGAACTTATCAGCGGTCAGGTCTGCACATACCAATGTAATCATATAGCAGACGATGGCTGCGAAGTATCCCCAAAGCAAGCTCTCGCCCATCACGAAGTAAGCTACGGCACCGATGAATGCGAAATGCCAGTAGTTCCAGAGGTCGATGTTTACCGTACGGGTGGTCTTGGTAATCAACATCAGGAAGTTGACACCCAAGCAGATTGGGATAATCAAGGCACCCACCGCAGTATTATAAGCTACGGCAGCAGCTGCAGGCCATCCCATATCAAACACATTCAACTGCAGGTGATAGATGTCGGAGATAGCCTTCAACGGATCATTGAAGTTGGTAGTCAGCAAAGCTGTCACCACACCCAGTCCCACGAAACCCACACCTACGAAGAGTCCCGACTTCAAAGCCTTTCCGAATTTCATGCCAATACACAGTCCGATGACCGTGAAGATGATAGGCATCATCACGCTCGCACCCAGACTAATGATATAGCTAAATACTTGTTCCATTATTACTTTTGAATTGTTAAATAGTTAAAGAAATACACATAAAAGTGCACCCTTGCTTGTTTTTAGATGATTTGTTGGTTGCAAAGATACACTTTTTTATTCATATTCAATACGTTTTAATGGAAAAATTTACGTAAAAAAGAATCCCATCCGAGCTTTTCGGATGGGATTTATCGATTTTTATATATTTTTGCACGATTTTTTGTCGCCAGCAACGCTTTTTTTTCACGCTTAATCCTGGTAATAAACTCTCTTCACTCGGTTGCTGATGGTGGTCAGCACTTCGTAAGGAATTGTCTCCAGAATATCACTCAACACCTGAACAGGAAGATGCTCGCCGAAGATTTCCACGCTATCACCTTCCTTGCAGTTGATGCCGGTGACATCGATCATCGCCACATCCATACAGATGTTGCCTACATAATCAGCCTTCTGACCATTGACCAGACAGTAGGCATGGCGATTGCCGAGACGACGGTTCAAGCCATCGGCATATCCGATAGGAATAGCAGCAATGACACTGTCCTTATCGAGGATGGTCTTGCGACTGTAGCCCACACTATCGCCCGCCTTCACGTTGTGCATCTGGAGAATGGTAGTCTTCAGGGTGCTCACACAGTTGATGGTCTTATTGTTGCGGGAGTTGATGCCGTAGAGTCCGAGACCCAAGCGGCACATATCCAACTGGCGCTCCGGGAAGTGCTCGATACCTGCCGAATTGCAGATATGGCGCAGGATCTTATGGTCGAAGGCAGCCTGCAACTGTCGGCTTCCCTTATCGAAGAGTTCAAACTGATGGGCAGAGAAGTCATCGAAACTATCGTCATCGCTTCCCACGAAGTGAGAGAATACGGAACGAGGGATGATGGCATTCTGATGCTTCAGCTTACCGATAAGCTCCTCCATATCGTTTTCAGGATCGAAGCCCATGCGATGCATACCGGTATCGAGTTTGATGTGAACAGGGAATCCGGTGACACCCTCCTTCTCTGCAGCCTTGATGAGCGCATCGAGCAATCGGAAAGAATACACCTCAGGCTCCAGGTCGTAATCAAACATGGTCTTGAAGGCAGTCATTTCCGGGTTCATGATCATGATGTTGCTGGTGATACCGTTCTTGCGAAGGGTGACCCCCTCATCGGCAACAGCCACAGCCAGATAATCTACACGATGATCCTGCAGGGTCTTGGCAATCTCTACCGCTCCGGCACCATAGCCATCTGCCTTGATCATACAGACCAGTTTGATTTCCGGCTTCATGAAGGCACGGTAGTAGTTGAGGTTGGCAACCACCGCATTCAGGTTGACCTCGAGGGTGGTTTCATGCACCTTCTGCACCAGCAGTTCGGTAAGCTGATCGAAACCAAACTGGCGGGCACCCTTCAGGAGGATGACCTCATCACGGAGGGAAGCAAAGACCTCGCTATTGATAAACTCCTCCACATTCGGGAAGAAGAACTTTTCTGAAATCTGAATCGTATCATGCTGCTTGCAGAGTTCCGGACCGATACCGATGAACTTCACAACGCCACGCTTGCGGGCGAGATCGCTCACCTCTCTATATAGAGTCTCAGGAGTCTGACCGCTCTGATAGATATCACTCAAGATCAAAGTATGGCGACGGCCACGATGATCAGGACGGCGGTTCATGAAGTCGAGAGCGATATCGAGTGAGTTGATATCGCTGTTGTAACTGTCGTTGATGAGCGTACAACCATGCTGACCCACCTTTACCTCCAGTCGCATCGCAACCGGTTCGAGCTGTGCCATACGCTTGTCGATGTCCTCGGCAGAGAGTCCGAGCTTGGAAGCGACTGCAGCACAGACGATGGAGTTCTGGATGGAAGCATCATCGATGAAAGGAATGGAGAAGCTATCCTCTACACCTTTATATATATAGGTGATGACGCTCACGCTCTGCTGCTTCTCAATCTTCCTGACATAGAAAGGAGCCTCAGGGTTCTTGAGCGACCAGAAGAGTTTCTCGCCTTTATAATCAGGATATTCAGCCACCACCTTGGTAATCACCTCATCATCGCCATCATAAACCACGGTTTCAGCATCATGGAAGAGGATGAGCTTCTCACGGCACTTCTCCTCCAGGGAAGAGAAGTTCTCCTGATGGGCAGAACCCAGATTAGTAAGAACGGCGATGGTAGGCTGGATGATGTCACGGAGGGCAAGCATCTCGCCAGGCTGACTGATACCCGCCTCGAAGACACCTACCTGAGTCTGCTCATTCATCAGCCAGACAGACAAAGGCACACCTATCTGAGAATTGTAACTGCGAGGGCTGCGGGTAACGAACATGCTTGGCGAGAGCAGCTGATAGAGCCACTCCTTGACCATCGTCTTGCCGTTGGAACCCGTAATACCCACGATAGGGATATTGAATTCATCACGATGGCGCTCAGCCAGACGCTGAAGAGCCTCCAGCGTATTGACCACCTTCAGGAAGTTAGCCTCCGGATAATCAGAAGCATAGCCCTTCGGGACATCAGTTACCACAAAGTTTTTCACACCTCTGCGATACAGTTCAGGGATGTAATTATGACCATCATTGCGCTCAGACTTGAGTGCAAAAAACAGAGTTTCCTCTGGGAAACAAAGTGAACGACTATCGGTCAGGATAAAACCGATGTTGGTATCATTGTCTCCATAGCGACGCGCACCTATCAGTGTG
>JAIINY010000238.1:0-4638 GCA_022741625.1 Prevotella sp.
TCCACGCCATTGAATCCCCACATAAAGTCGAGATGCCAATAGCTGCGGCGGAACTCGCCATCGGTGATATGAGGCAGGCGATGCGCCTTCTGCTGCTTGATGACCTCAGTAATCAGACGGTCTTCGATGCAGCGAAGGTCGGTGGCAGAAATCTTGCCATCAGCAAACTTAGCTCTTGCTTCTTTCAATTCTGCAGGGCGCAAATAGCTGCCCACTGCCTCAAAATGTATATTTCTTACATTGCTCATTATTTTATCTCCTTATTATTATCTGATGTGAATAACTCATATTTGATGTGAATAACTCTTTATTTGCTCATTCTCTACTTATGAACGGCTCTTTGCATCCGGAATCGCGAGTGCAAAGGTAAGAAGAAGAATTTTATCTGCCAAATATTCTTCGTAATTCAGAAAAATATGCTATCTTTGCAGCGTATTTAGCAAATCAGCAGAATATTATTCTGCTAAAATGAATAAAATCAGTAATAAAGAAACAATGGCTACAGAAGAAAATCTCGACGAAATCGACATCAAGATACTCAAGTTGTTGCAGCAGAACTCACGACTCACCGTGAAGGAACTTGCCGCAAGAGTACACCTCTCCCCTTCTCCCACCTTCGAGCGACAGAAGCGACTGGAGCGTGAGGGATACATCCAGCGATATGGAGCGATAGTGGATCATCACAAGATGGGACACAACGTGATTGTGCTCTGCAATATCCGATTGAAGCAGCACACCCACGACTTGATTCAGCAATTCATGGATACCGTGCAAACCATCGACCAGATAACGGAGTGCTACAATACCACTGGCGATTACGACTTCCAAATCAAGGTGTATGCCCGGGACATGAAGAATTATCAGGACTTCATGCTCAATACCCTGGGAAATATCGACTGCATCGGAAGCCTTCACAGCATCATCGTGATTGGCGAAATCAAGGATTCACATTATATCCCTGTGAATCAAAACAAGGAGAAGAAGAATTAAATCAAGAAAGAATGAAAGAGAATAAATATTAAGGAGAAAGAATTATGTTTTGGAAAAAGATCATCATCCTATACCTTGCTCTTCCCATGCTTTGCAGCCTTCCATCCAAGGCGCAGAAGCCGGGAGATATCGTCAGCGAGCAAACCATCAGAAAACTTGGAGAGAAGCATTTCTTCTCCACATCCCCCATTCCTGATGATATTTTCCACCTGATGCAAGGAAAGACGTATAAAAAGAATTGCACCGTGGCAAGAAGCGAATTGCTATACCTGCGATGCCTGCATGTGGATAAGGACGGCAGAAAAATAGTGGGAGAAATGGTGGTGAACAAGGCGATAGCGGCAGATGTGCTCGATATTCTCAAAAAGCTCTACGAAGCGAAATATCCGATAGAGCGGATGAGGCTCATCGACTATTGGGATGCCAATGACGAAAGGGCGATGAGAGCCAACAACTCATCCAGCTTCAACTTCCGCTTCATCTCGCATACCCATACCGTTTCGAAGCACGGCAAGGGACTTGCCATCGACATCAACACACTCTATAACCCTTATCACAAACGGCTGAAAAACGGCAAGGATGTGGTGGAGCCAGCCACGGCACGCCCCTATCTCGACCGCAGCAAGCATCATGTTTACATGATTAGAAAAGGCGACCTCTGCTACCGCCTCTTCAAGGCAAAAGGATTCAGATGGGGAGGCGACTGGAAACACAGCAAGGATTACCAGCATTTTGAGAAATAGAAAAAGAAAAGCCTCGAAAGCAAGAAAAGCCTCGAAAGCAAGAGAAACTTCGAAAATACATAAAAAAGGCTATGCTGTTATTGCATCAGAACGAGCAATAGGGCATAGCCTTTTATTATCCTAATCTATCTTAACCTTTTTTATATAACAAATAATCCAATCAGGATAACCAAACTAACAATTTACAATAATTCAGGTGTACCAAATTGAATTATATTCTCTGCGCTCATCTTCCTCATTATAGAGGTTCTCGTACTCAAGGCCCCTAGCCTCGAATTCTTCTAAAGTCTGTTTCATAATAGTTCCTCCCATGCTTTTGATGTTAATAATCTGTCTTTACAACCGCAAAGATACAAAAAAAACAGGCTCGTCGTGTCAATTATTCAGAAAAGTTTTGTAATTTTGCACCATCATTGCACAATAGGCTCAAAAAGTGCAAAACATTCTCTGTATCAGAGCATATTCAAACTTTTTAAAAAGAAGCAAAATGAAGAAACTATATAGATTAGATGCATGGCATAAATTGCTTGCATTACGGTTCAAATCATTGAAGTGGCGCCATGGGGTGCTGATAGCATTGCTCATCCTCGTTACCCTAACGAAGATGATTCCGCTTTGGGGATTCATCTACACCACCCGCATCTATCCCGTCATCGGCACCCTTCTCTCGCCCATCTCGGGATTCTTCCCCTTTGCCGTGGGCGATATCTTCATCGCCCTCAGCATCGCCTGGGTTATCCTCTATCCTATTTACGAGATAGGATTGAGGAAGAAACTCGCCAAACGATTTATCTTCCTGAAACCCAGAAAATCTCAAAACATCAGGAACGGATGCTATCCCAACAAGAAGAGGGTTTTCGGAAGAGTGGCGGAGTATCTGCTGTGGGTGTATGCCTGGTTCTACATCGCCTGGGGATTGAACTATTCACAGCCGAACATCTATGTTAGAATAGGCATGAAACCAGTAGAAGTATCGAAAGCCAAATTTAAGAAATTTGCCTATCAATACGCAGATAGCCTCAACGCTCTAAGCAATGCATCTCTAAGCAATGCCAGGAAGAGCATTTCCCCTGATAGCATCGTGGATGATGCCTTGAAGAACCGGGTGCGGGATGCAGTTTTGAAGGAATATAACAAAATAGGATACCGGGAAGGCATCAACAGACCTTTCAACCAGCATCCACATGCCAAGACGATGGTGTTCACACCCATCAGTTCGATGTCGGGGGTTACAGGAAGCATGGGGCCTTTCTTCTGCGAATTCACCCTTAACGGCGATATTCTCGCCCACGATTATCCTGCCACCTACGCCCACGAGTTTGCCCATTTCCTGGGTGTTGCCAACGAGGGCGAGGCGAATTTCTACAGTTACATCGTGTGCACGGCATCGGCAGATAAACAAGTGAGATTCAGCGGATATTACCACATTTTCTTCCATGTATTGAACAATGTTTTTGATATTCTTGGCGAAAAGGAGGGAGAAAGATTCCTGAAACATATCCGTCCCGAGATTATCCAGCGGGCAAGAAACGACCGCCGTTACTGGCTCAGCAAGCGATGCAAGGCATTGGATGCCGCTCAGGATTTCATCTTCGAACTCTATCTCAAGGGCAACCATGTGGCGGAAGGCAGGAAGAGCTACTCAGGCGTTATCGGCTTGATATTGGCTTGGGAAGAGAAGATAAAGAAATAAGATATAAGGAATTCCTTCACATAAAAAAAGAAAAATTATGAAATGATAAAAGGCTGATATGATTGCATACCAGCCTTTTTTTATTCGCATATATTTATATAGAAAGTAATACTTCTGATATCATTTTATTGCTTTTGATATACTTTTATTGCTGCTGATATCATTTTATTGCTGCTGATATCATTTTATTGCTGCTAAAAGTTTCCTGCTCCAGGCTTACCATTCTTTCCTTTTCCCATTCCCTTTCGAGGACCTTTCTGAGCAAAGCGCTTCATCATCTGGCGCTCCAACTCATAAATTCGCTGAATCTGCTGCTGGGTGAGGAACTGTGAGTACTTCTTGTAATACTTCTGACGGATATCGAGAATCTTCTCGCTCATCTCAAAGCGGTGGTTGATTTCCTGCTCCATCTGAGCATCAGATTTCACATCCCCCTTGTTGTGACGAGGACGAGGACCTAATGCCCAAACTTCCTTCTGGCACTGGGTATAGGTGTCGATAAACTTAGATCTGGTCTTGTCGTCAAGACCCAAATCGTGAGCTATATATTTTGCCTGCTTTTCAGCCAACTGCTCGCGAGAGAGACGCTGCTTCTGATTAGGAGCCTGTGCGTAAGAACTTACTGAAACGGTCATCATTGCGACAACCATCATCAAAATACCTAAAATCTTTTTCATATTTTCTATTGTTTAATAATTACAGAATTTGTTTTAACTATTCATATTTATCTTATTAATCCTATTAATCTTATTCATTGAGAAATACATCCTCTTGATATACATTGAGCAGATAAACCTGATCGGCAGGAGATAACTGAGAGAAAGCTTGATCTACCGCCAGAACCTCATTCTGTGTAGAAGAAGGTTGAGCGATAGGATTGGCTGTAAAATCGATATTGAGTACCAGGAGTACAGCCACAGATGCTGCCACTGCCAATGCAGCCACCCACATCCCCCTTATCAACGAACGCTTTCTTGGCTCGATCCTGACTGGTTGAGGAATATCATCCTTCACCGCATTCAAGATGTTCGCTTCCATATCCTTGAAGAAATCATCAGGCGTAGAATAAGGCATTCGCTTACCCACCTTACCGAAATCAAATTTCTCAGTTTTATTGAAATTAAACTTTGCATCCATATTCTTTTCCATTTTAAATATCCAATTAATAACTGTCAGAACTCTCACTTAATCGTTCGAATTCATGTACTTGAT
>JAIINY010000239.1:0-4595 GCA_022741625.1 Prevotella sp.
TGTGGCGAGAAGAAAGCCAAAGATGGTAGAACTGATACTCCTACTTCAGGCACAATTGAGTTTGTGGCTGACGAGAGTTTGAGTCCTATCATTGACGAAGAAAGAAGTCAGTTTGAGTTCGAGTACCCAAAGGCCAAGCTCAAACCAAAATACACAGATGAAGTCACTGGACTTCAGATGATCAAGGATTTCAAAACAGCACTCCTCTTTACTACCCGTAATCTGAAGGATAGTGAGATTGCATACTTGAAATCGAAGAGCAATGTGATTCCTTCCGTTTTCCCTATCGGATACGATGGTTTGGCATTCATTGTCAACAAGAATAACAGTGATACTTGCATCACAGTGAATGACATCAAGCGTGTCCTTACTGGAAAGGCGACCAAATGGAGTGATATTGTTCCTGGATCAAAGAGAGGTGATATCGAGGTCATCTTCGACAACACCCGCTCTGCAACTACCAACTTCGTGGTAGATTCCGTTCTCCACGGCGAAAAGATGGGTGCGAAGATCATGGCTGCCAAAACAAGCAAGCAGGTCATCGACTTCGTTGACCAAAATCCAGGTTCTATCGGTGTTATAGGATCAAATTGGTTGAACGACCGACGCGATTCCACCAACACTACCTTTAAGAAGAATATTCATGTAATGCAGGTATCCATCAAGGAGAAAGCTACCCCAATGAACAGCTGGAAACCTTACCAGGCATACCTGTTGGATGGAAGATATCCATTCGTAAGAACTATATACGCTATCGTGGTTGACCCTCATAAGGCTTTGCCTTGGAGCTTTGCCAACTACATTTCCAATCCTAAGGGACAGCTTATCCTCTTCAAGACAGGCTTACTTCCTTACAGAGGTGATATTACGATTAAGACAGTTAATGTTAAACGTTAAAAGTTTAGATAGAAAGTAGAATTATGAAAGTAGTTAAATATTTAGTAGCAGGTTTGCTCGTCATGGGTTTGGCGGCTCCTGCAATGGCTCAGGACGTTAACTATAAGGATGCTCTGAAGCCAATAGAAGCAACTTTGAAGGCTGGTAACGTAGATGCCAAGGCTTTTGCCAAAGTTCTCAAGGAGTATCAGAAGGAGTACAAGAAGGATCCTAAGGCACTCGTTGCTTTGGGTAATGCCCTCGTCATCAACAAGGACTACACCAATGCCCTGGCTGTAGCTGATGCAGTCATCGCTAAGTACAAGACCTGTGGTGATGCTTATATCCTCAAGGGCGATATCTACGCTATGCAGGACAATGGTGGTGAGGCTGCTTCTTGGTATAAGAATTGTATGACAATGGATCCTAAGAATCCTCAGGGTTATATCAGCTACGCTAACGTTTACCGCAAGATTGATCCACAGGCTTCTGCAGAGGCATTGAACAAGTTGAGAGCGGTAGATCCTAACTACCCTATCGAGGCAGAAACTGGTCACAACTACTACTCTATCGGTAGCTACGACAAGGCTTATGAGAACTTCTCTAAGGCTAACCTGAATACAATGGAAGAGTATATCTACTACGAGTACTGCTTCACTACATACGTATTGAACAAGAAGGATGAAACTCTCAACCTTTGCAAGAAGGGTATGCAGAAGTATCCTAAGGATACAGCTTTCTTGATTCTGGCTATGCGTGCATCTGTTGATACACAGAATTTTACTGAGGCTCTCCAGTATGCTAATAGCATTATGGCTAACAACGATATCAAGAAGAACTCTAGTATCTACTCTTACTATGGTCTGGCACTCGCTGGCAACAAGCAGTTCGACCAGGCTTTGGAGCAGTACAACAAGGCCTTGGAGGTAAACAAGGAAGACTTCAAGCCATATCAGTACATCTCTGAGGCATACAAGGGTATGGGAAACGAGGATAAGGCTATCGAATTTGCACAGGCATATATGGATAAGAACCCTAACGTGTCACCATCAGACTATGTAAAGATGGCAGAGATCTACAATGCAAAGGCTCAGAAGGGTGGCGATCAGAAGGAGGCTAACGTTGATAAGGCTATCAACGTATATAACAGCTTCGCTGAGAAGTATCCACAGCTGAAGGCATACGCTCACCTCCAGGCTGCCAACATCGCATTCCAGAACGAGTTGGACGACAAGGCTCTTGCTAACTATGAATTGGTTATCAAGGAACTTGAGAGCAAGCAGTATGATGAGGATGAGAAGGGCTACCTGATGCAGGCTTACAAGAACGCCGGTTACATCTACTGGGGTTCTAAGAAGGACCTGACAACAGCTCAGCCATACTTCGAGAAGCTGATCAAGCTTGATCCAAACAACTCTCTCGCCAAGAAGGCTTTAGGTCTTGACGAGGAGCAGAAGGCACAGTAAAATTACGAAATAAGAACATAATTAAAGGGGTGATAGCTATGTGATATGGCTTTCGCCCCTTTTTTTGTGATATGAATCAGACCATAAACGAAAAGAGCGATTCCTTTGGAATCGCTCTCAATGTTTTATTGTAACTAAAAGTATCTTTCCATAATAAATTATGGAAGACTGATTGCCTCATTAGGACAAACATCAGCACAAGTACCGCACTCTGTGCAGAGATCTGGGTTGATTGAATACTTCTCGCCCTCAGAGATTGCACCTGATGGACACTCGTCAATACATGTACCGCAAGCGATACAATCGTCACCAATTACGTATGCCATAATTATAAATATTTAAAATGTTAATAATGTTTCTGTATCTATGCTAATCTAGAGATAGGTTATTACCTACTTTTGATGGTGCAAAGATAACAATTATTTTCGATATACCTATAAATAGGTATGACTTTTTTCATGATTTTACTCAATTTATACTTTATCGAAATAAATTAGTACAATAAGAACCCAACCTTGCCGTTTATTAATAATAACGAAGAACAAATAGCAAATATGAAGAGAATCATACTGATGGCTCTAATAGCCTTCTATACAGGTATCAATGGCATGGCACAGCTTAGGACGGTAGAGAATCGCCCTTATACCGATCTGCGCCCATTCCATTTCGGTGTACTCATCGGAACACATGCACAAGATATGGAATTCCAGAATACCGGAATCACCCAATACATCGATGCCAACGGTATCGAGCAGCCTTCTCATGTCACTGTAGATCAAGACCGTTGGGATATGGGATTCACCGTTGGCGTACTAGGAGAATTCCGTCTCAACAGAAGCTTCCAGTTCCGCATAGTACCTGCCATGTACTTCGGTACTCGTCACCTCACCTTTTATAACCTCTTGGAGAAAGATGGTGCAGGAAACGCCATCGTGCAGCATCAGGAGATGAAGACTGCCTATATTTCTTCCGCAATGGAACTGATTTTCGCAGCCGAGCGGTTCAATAATCACCGACCTTACGTGATGGCGGGCATTAATCCGATGATGAACCTCAACAGCAGCAAGTCAGACTACATCAAGCTCAAGAAATCGGAAATATTTCTCGAACTGGGCGTAGGTTGCGATTTCTACATGCCATTTTTCAAGCTCCGTCCGGAACTCAAGTTTATGTATGGATTGACAGATTCCTTCAACAAGAAACATCCCGAGCACATCAAAAACAAGAATGAGCTCCCTTATGCCTTGGCAGCTAAAGGAGCTCATAGTAAGATAATTGCATTGACATTCTATTTCGAATAGCCTACTCTACCACTTCCCAAGAGAAGACACAGCCATTTTTCATACCGGCATCAGCACCCTGGAAATCAGCAGAATAAGGACTTCCGTCGGTAGGATGCTTGCCTATATACCGCTGGGTCTTCAGTGATAGAAGCATACAGCGGTTGTAAAGCATATCCTGCCATACAAACTCCTCAGCATGAGAGGCATCAGAAGTAAGACGCACATCGCCCGACAAGCCAGCACCTGCGATATATACATATCGTCCATCTGCAGTTTTCAGTGCAATCTTGCCCTGTCCACGGTCTTCGATGATGAAATTCACTCCATTGCTCATCTCCTTTTTGTTCGAGGCGCTGTGCATGAGGCCATGACCTGTAGCATTCATCAGGTTACCAGCAGCAAGATTAAAGAGTCGGATGGTCTTTCCGATAGGCAGATTAGCAGTTCTGTCAGCCATCGGTTCCTCCACCTTGAAGTCATCAAAATCAGCCACGCCGCCGTTTACTCCCGCCTTGTTAAAGGCATACAGCGCTACACGCACACCCTGGAAGGTCTTCAACTGATAAGGAGAAAGCATCTGCTCTCCGATATACTCCCAAGTTTTTCCATCAAGAGAGTAGGAATATTGCAGCAGACTCTTATCATAATCACCCCAAAGGCGCAACCATACCACCTTGTTCTTGGCAATCGGCTTCAGCACCTCCTTGTTGGTATTCTGGTCGTAGCATCTCAGGCTTAATCCCTTTTCCGTCTTCATCACGCCCAATGAAGCGTATGGCGTATTCATAGCACCGAGTCCAGCCTCATCCCCCATCTTCAGTCGGGATGCATCCAGCTTGACAGATGTATAAGAAACAGGACCGATAGCACGTTGCGTCAACAAATTCTTTGCCCAGAGCAGTTGCTTGGCAGGCATCGAATGCAAACGGAGCCATCCCTTTCGCTCCTTATTCAGCGACCACATCTTGTC
>JAIINY010000240.1:0-4585 GCA_022741625.1 Prevotella sp.
TTTGCAGGCAGATAAATTTTAGAAACATGACAACAGAAGAACAATATAAAAGTTTTATACTGAATTGCACTTCATCACCCAAAAGTGTCAACAACTATAGTGATTTTAAGCGCATTAATGGAACTGTAGCCAAAATCAAAGGAATCGAATCCTTTGATATTTACTCCTGTGTACATACCAAAGAACTACAAGATATCATAGATTCACTTTATGATAATGAAGAATTCAAGCAGTATGATAAAATTGGCAGTAACCAGTATTCTAACACATTAAAGACATACATGCGTTTCCTATGCGCTAAGGAACTTTTCTCAAGCGAAGCAAAAAAAGTAAAGCTCCCTTCAAATCTTACTCTACAGCAGATTTACTATGGTGCTCCTGGTACAGGTAAATCAAAGACTATCAAAGACTTGACTTTCGGAGAGAGCGTGATTCGTACTACATTCCATCCAGACTCTGATTACGCCTCTTTTGTAGGTACTTATAAACCTATTACAGAAGAAGTTGTACTCCGAGATTGCTATGGGAAAAAGGTCATTGATGACGATACAAAGGAAGTCGTAAAGGAAGAAAGAATTGCCTACAAGTTCATTCCTCAGGCTTTTCTCGAAGCCTATGTTGAAGCGTGGAAGAAACTAGGCTCCAGCAAAAAGCAATATCTTATTATCGAAGAAATAAACCGAGGCAATTGTGCCCAAATCTTTGGTGATCTGTTCCAATTGCTCGATCGCAACGAATATGGCTTTTCTGATTATCCTATCGTAGCAGACAAGGATATGCAGAAGTATCTCGAAAAGGAATTTGCGGGATGGGAGATTACTAATAAAGACGAAATCAACCAGCTCTATGGCGAAGCCAATATGGTAAACCTCATCATGAAGGGAGAGCGCCTTGTTCTGCCTTCAAACCTCTATATTTGGGCTACAATGAACACCAGCGACCAGAGTCTCTTCCCTATTGACTCAGCCTTTAAGCGCCGCTGGGATTGGAAGTATGTGCCTATTCGCGAAGGTCGTGACAAAGAAACCAACGCTCCTCTCAACTGGTACATCAACACGGGAGATAAGCAGTACAAATGGTGGTCATTTATCAGCAAGGTTAATGAGCTGATTGGTTCACTTACCAATTCTGAAGACAAGCAGCTCGGCTATTTCTTCTGCAAGGCAAAGGATGGCGAAATCGATGCTGATTTATTCGTTAGTAAGGTTATCTTCTATCTCTGGAATGACGTGTTTAAAGACTATGGATTCGATGATAAGGACTTTCAGGATGAAGAAGGCAAGATTCTGTCTTTCGACCGATTCTATGAGGATAAGAACGGCAAAACTAACGTTGATATAGCTATCGTTGAGCAGTTCTTGGAGAATTTGGGAGTAGAGGATTTCTTTTCTGATGAAGGAGAGGAAGAGGATTCAGAAGATTCATACGAAAAAGAATCTGATTGGAACCTTAACAATAACAACAATAGTAATTCAAATTCATACGATTACACTAAATATCGAGTTAACGGAAGTAGCGAACTCCTAGGAAAAGGAAGAATGGCTCTTGCCGTAATGGAATATCTGGTTAATGATAAGAAAGAAACATATTCTGAAATATTATCAGATATATCAAGGATTATCAATTCAAAAACAGATCGAATAGTTATAAAAGTTGAGGACTATCCTCTTTGGAAAGAGAAATATAAAAATGACAAAGGTAAACGTTGGTACGACGATTACCCTTTAACAACAATAGATAACGTCAAATTTTATTTTACAACACAATGGGGCAAAGGAAACATCCAAGCTATTCTTCATTTAGCGAGAACAAAAGGATGTACTGTTGAATCCGTAAAATAACATAACATGAGAATCCTCATAGAAGAACATCAGTATCAGGCTGAACAGATTAGGGATGTCCTGCACGGCATCGACGCCATGCAGGACATTGATGGCAACGTCAGCATCAACTACGTTGGGTATTACTACAATACCCAGCTCAACGATTGCGTCTTTATTTTGCCGAAAGTACTGCTCGAAGACACCTCAGAGGGCGAAAGAGTATTCGGCAAATACGCCCCGGAAACCATCGTCAACCTGAACCAGAACAACCCACTCTCTCAACAGGAGAAAGACTTCATCTATGAGTTCTCTGTCTGGATTTACCGCACCATCGAGGTTTACAACAATACCACCAGAAACGGCATTGTCTATCACCAGAAAATAGCGTGCCTCGGTAAAAGTAACAGACAAATCAACAACACATTCCTCGATATTCTGCTGGCTCTCATCGACTTCAACAAGCATAACCAGGATTTCATCTTATTCATCCTGAAGAACATCCATTCCGGTTACAACCGCATTCATTGGTCAAAGACCATAGCCACCACGAGAGCCATCATCAGCAAAAACAGCCCTGTTTATCCCCATCCTGTCAACAGGAAAAAGCAGATTAATTTTGATGAAGAACTCTTGATTATCTTCTATTCCATCCTGAATTATATCAGCGAAAGATACGGCTTTGCCAATCATATCAACTGCAATTTCCAGCTGATAACAGGCTATCGTTTCAAGGCCTATCTGGATGGATTAGGGAAGACTAGGCTGCTCCAGATTAAGTATAAATACTTCTCAGACAAGGCTTTACACCTCTGGCAACTATGCTACGTTTTCTTTGACAATGCCAAGCGCATGAACATCCAGCAGGAACGCAAGGAGTATCTTCTGGTTAAGAGTTTCAATATCGTTTTCGAGGCCATTATTGATGAACTTCTAGGCGAGAAGAACATTCCAGCCGGACTGAAAGAACAGGCTGACGGCAAGCGCATAGACCATCTGTACAGCTACCAGAACCTGATTACAACAAGAAATCAGGAGCCAGTTTATTACATCGGCGACAGCAAGTATTACAAGTTAGGTCATTCCATCGGAAAGGAATCTGTGTATAAGCAGTTTACGTACGCCAGGAACATCATCCAGTGGAACCTGAACCTCTTTATGAACGACGATAAGGACGATGAAGAACTGCAATACGACAAGCGTAACTTTGGCAACGTACCCAAGCTTCGCGATGACCTGACGGAAGGCTACAACATCATTCCGAACTTCTTCATCAGCGCAAAGATGGCAGAGAATCTCTCTTTCTCAGACCAGATTTCGTCAACCGACAGGGAAAAGAAGTGCTTCAACACCCAGCATTTCAACGACCGCCTGTTCGACCGCGACACCCTTCTCGTCTTCCACTACGATGTCAACTTCCTCTATGTAGTATCTCTGTATGCCCGTCATAACGAGCACCAGAAATTCGCCTGGAAAAACCGGGTTCGCAAGATGTTCCGTGATGAAATCCAGAAGATGCTAGACGAAAGATACGACTTCTATCGCCTCACGCCGAAAGAAGATACGCAAGTAGAAGAATTCGTCAGCCGGAATTTCAGAAAGCTTATCGGCAAGATATTCTCTCCAACGAAATCCAATGATTATCTGATACTTGCGTTCGAGAAAGAAAACTCCAACGAGGAGCAGAAAGAAGCTATCATAAACGATGTTAAGGAGAAATTCTATATAGAGGGGTTTGCCTTATCGGCTAACGACAGGATAGGCTAATATATTATAAGATACTTGCCACTACCCCTACATCCGCTGCAGCCCAGTTGAGCCCTTTCAGCTCATCTTTGCTGCACCACTTGCTATCAGCGTGCTCACGCCTCTTAAACCCATCAGCATCGCCTTTTGGGGTACACAGAAAGGCAGTCATGGTTATCGAGAAATCAGGATACTCGTGATTCACAGTTACCAACTCCTCTCCTACTTCTACAGGATACTCCATCTCCTCCATCAGCTCACGAGCCAGCGCCTGTTGAGGAGTTTCACCAGGCTCAATCTTGCCACCAGGAAACTCCCATTTATAGCTGGTATACTCAAATTTTGTCTTGCCTTTCTGCATGCAGAGATACTTGCCATCATGGTAAACCACGGCTGCAACCACATTATAATGTTTCATTGTTCTTATCTTCTATTTAAAATATCATTTACTCCATCCACTGGAAATCTTCCTGCAATTCCTGCGACAACGGATTGTCCATGTGGATATCATACAATATGGAACCATTCGTCGTTACATCCTTTCTCGGATTCTCCAAATGACCAGTTCCGATATAAGTATATGGCAGAGTGATACCATTCTCAGCACTCACCTTCCTCACAAACACCAATATCCTCTTGGCAGTTCGCTGCAAAGCCTCATCCTTGGCAGAGATACGAGCAATACTCTCCCACTGGAAAACATCTGGCGACAAGAACTTGTCATTATACTTTAAATGTTCATCCAGCGAGGCATCCTTCTTTAAACCAGCAAATACATACATATTGCCATCCTTATAGTAAGTGC
Organism: Prevotella sp.; assembly: GCA_022741625.1. Taxonomy (GTDB): domain Bacteria; phylum Bacteroidota; class Bacteroidia; order Bacteroidales; family Bacteroidaceae; genus Prevotella. The sequence goes on from JAIINY010000240.1 coordinate 4,372, forward strand.
CATACTGATTGTGCTTCGGATTCTCCAGGATTTTCAAGAGCACCTGGTCCTGACGATAATCCTGCCACAACAAAAAATCTTCTTTTGTATCAGCATATCTTGCCTCATATTGCGTCAAGCCATAGTTGAGCAAATCTTGCAAGTAAGCCTCATATTCTTCTTCTCTTTCGCCACACAAATGCACTTCACCCTCTTTTATCTTCACCGCATTTCC
>JAIINY010000241.1:0-4577 GCA_022741625.1 Prevotella sp.
ATCAACCTCATCATCGACGGTGAGAGCCACACAGCTATCATGAAGGAGATCCAGTTCCACCCAACAACAGACGCTCCTCTGCACGTTGACTTCTACGAGGTGAACGATCAGAAGCCTATCACTATCGGTATCCCTGTTAAGTTGGTAGGTCTTGCACAGGGTGTACGTGATGGTGGTCGTATGAACCTCTCTATCCGTAAGATCAACGTTACAGCTCCTTACCAGGTAATTCCTGAGCACCTCGATGTAGATGTTACAGAGTTGAAGATTGGTAAGAGCATCAAGGTAGGTGACCTCTCATTCGAGGGTCTCGAGTTGGCTACAAGCAAGGCTGTTGTAGTTTGCTCTATCAAGATGACACGTAACGCTCAGCTCGCTGCACAGGCTGCTGCTACTGAGGAGGCTTAATCGATAGTCATCAAAGATTTTACGAACCTGAGTAAAGCATTATCAAACATTGGATAAATATTTGATTTGTGGGCTTGGTAATCCTGGCGATGAATACGCTGATACCAGGCACAACACAGGATTTATGGTATTGGACGCTTTTGCTAAAGCGTCCAATATTCATTTTGAGGATAAGCGATATGGCTTCGTTGCCGAGACTACGCTCAAGGGAAGAAAGATTATCCTGCTGAAGCCTACCACCTTCATGAACCTGAGTGGTAATGCCGTGAGATATTGGCTGAATCAGGAAAAGATTGACCAGAGCCGACTCCTGGTGATCAGCGATGAACTTGCCCTGCCTCTCGGTGCTTTCCGCCTAAAGGCTAACGGAAGCAATGGTGGTCACAACGGCTTGGGACATATCCAGCAGCTTATCGGTCAGAACTACGCCCGACTCCGCATGGGTATCGGCAACGATTATCCACGTGGCGGACAGATAGACTGGGTACTTGGCAAATATACCGAGGAAGATATGAAGCAGCTTCAGCCTGCCATCGACCTGGGTGTGGAGATTATCAAGAGCTTCGTATTGGCGGGTATTGATATCACCATGAACCAGTACAACAAGCTAGGGAAAAAATAATAATGAAAGAATCAGCAAGAATAGACAAGTGGCTTTGGGCAGCCCGCATTTACAAGACTCGCAGCATTGCTGCCGATGCCTGCAAGAATGGCAGAGTAACTGTAGGCGGCGTAACCCGTAAACCCTCCTTCATCATTAAGCGTGGCGACGTGGTGAGCGTGAAGAAAGCCCCGATTACCTACTCTTTTGAGGTACTCGACTGCATAGAGCAGCGTGTAGGAGCCAAAATACTCTTCGGAGTCTACAAGAACGTGACCGATCCTAAGCAGTATGAACTGCTGGAGATGAGTCGCATCAGCGGATTCGTAGATAGAGCAAGAGGCACTGGTCGCCCAACCAAGAAGGAACGCCGAGCCCTGGATGCCTTCGTTGATCCAGCCATGTTTGGATTCGATGAAGAAGACTGGGACGAAGAAGATTCATAAATAACCAAAAGAGGATATAGCATCAGTTATATCCTCTTTTTCTTTTCCATAAAAGCCGATACTTTGCAAGAAAATGGGGAGAATAATTTCTAAAAACATACGATATGGGAACAAGTATGCTACATTTTGCAATATGATGGAAAATAAAGCTTAAAAAGTTTGGAGCGAATAGAGAAAACCTATATCTTTGTAACCAGTTATTTATGGTATCAGAGTATAAGCTGATTACCATCCTACTCTATCGTGAGTATTAACATCTATTAATTTTATAATTTAGAGATTATGAAATAATTATTTGTAATGGCAGCTATGGTGCTGTCTTCAGTAGGTGCTTTCGCACAGTACAATGCAGGCGATGTTACAATTCAGCCTAAGGTCGGTTTGAACGTTTCATCTCTTACAGTGGATAATGCAGAATACAAAGCAGGCTTCGTTGGAGGTGCAGAGTTGGAATATCATGTATCACCAATGTTTGGTATCAGCGGTGGTCTTCTCTACTCTATGCAGGGTGCAAAGGTAAAAGACACCGATGCAAAGGTAAAGATGGATTATCTTAATATCCCTATTCTTGCCAACGTTTATGTAGCTCCAGGACTTGCTTTAAAGGCAGGTATCCAGCCAGCATTTAATCTTAGCAACAAGGTTAGTGTTGATGGCGTTACTGTAGATTACGATAAATATGCACCAGACGGAGCAGAAGTAAAGTCTTTTGATTTCTCTGTTCCTGTAGGCATCTCTTACGAGTATATGAACGTTTGCTTAGATGCTCGTTACAATATTGGTGTAACAAAGATTGCAGACTTTGACGATGCTGGTTGCAACTCTGTATTCCAGCTTACATTGGGTTACAAGTTCTCCCTCTAATCAATGAACTTTTAGTAATCCCAGATAAAACAATCCCCGCTCCTCATTATGAAGAGCGGGGATTTCTTTTGTCATACCTATTTGATTTTCATTTAGAACATCCTTCCGCCAGGATGACCGCCATTGAATGGACGACCACGGAAATCAGGACGACCGCCAGGACCACCAGGACCACCAGGACCACCCTGACGTGCCTGCTTGCCTCCGAAGAGATTCAAGCGATATACTACATGAAGCATCGCATAGCTGTTGACGGCATTATACTCGGTATCCGTACGGGATGTGGCAGAAATGGCACGAGAGAAGGTGCTCTGCTGACGAAGGATATCGTAGAACTGGAGCATAATGGTCAATGGCTTGCCCTTCAGGAAACTCTGAGAGAGCTGCGCATTCCATACAAACTCATCGGTGTTCATGCTGCTATCGTTATATCCACGGCGACTGCTGATAGAGAGGCTTGAGTTCAAGCTGGTGCCCCAAGGCGCTGTAAGCGTCATGCTAGGACCATAAGAGAACTGCCAGGTATCGAGGTTGCTGTTAGGCTGCAACTTGTTCTTGGCATGGTTATAATTCAATGTTCCATCAAGCGAAAGCTCCAGCCAGTTGTTGCGATAGCTGAAAGAGAGGCGTTCTCTCCAAGTGGTACTGCGGGTGGTATTCTTCTGGGAATCAGACAGCTTGTCGAGACTCAGATAACTCACGTAGTTGTCGTAACCCAAGTAGGTGTCGGTATTCAAGTTCCATACACCGGCACTATCGATAGAGCAGTTGAACATAAAGGCTCCCATCACATTCCAGTTGCCATTGATATTCTCAGGTCGGGTGATTCTACCACCAGTCTTCTCATCGTAAGTCACCTTATTGCTGATGCTATTGTTGGTGGTTGAGAAGTTGATGAAGGTCATGACACCCTTGTTGTGGTTCTGCACGAAGTTGTTGTAGAACAATCGGAAGTTCTGGGTGAACGATGGCTTCAAGCCAGGGTTACCCTTCGAGATGTTCAGCGGGTCGCTGTTATCTGTGATATCAAGCAACTGAGAGATGCTTGGCTGAGAGGTGGTACCACGGTAGTTCACGCGCAGGTTGCTCATCTTGGAGAAACGATAACGGAAATCGAGGGTTGGACTGATATTCGTCACGTTACGAACGGTATCTACATGCACTCCCTGATAATCCTGGATATACTTCGACTGTTGTGGCTGAATCATCACACCGAAGTTCAAGTTATACTTCTGACGGACGAATCGCATCATCACCTGGATATCGTGATTGTAGTTGCGATACTCAGAGAAACGGCTCTGATCATCATCCTTGTAATCTTCGAGATGACCGGCAAACGGATTCAGGTAACTATCCCAACCACGGTACTCCTGATCACCACTCATAGCATACTTGCTGAAATCGTAGGTGCTGCGGTCGCTCTTGGAGTAGCTGTAAGTAAACTTATAGCTGAACTGCAGGAAGGTAGCCTTCCAGAGCGGCTCACTATAGGTCAACTGGCCCGCATAACTGTAATTCTTCGAAGGAGTCAGGTTATAGCGGTTGGTCTGATAAGTAGAATCCTTACCCTCCGCTGTCTGTACAAGATAGAGCTTGGCATTGTTGAGCGAGATGCTCTTGCTGTCATTATCCGTATATTTGGCATCCACACGGAAGGTGATGTTACGTCCCTTGTTGCCCAACTTGCGGTTCACCTGCAGCATACCCTTAATATTGTTATTATCAGAATAGGTGATTCCGTTAGTCAACTGACTGTTCACCATAGCCTCAGCCTTGTCCAACTCATCAATACCTTCCTCAGAAAGAGGGTCTTTGGTGGTAATGGTATAAGGATCCTTGTTGTAAGAAGCCGACTGGCTGCCACTCAATCCATCGCTGGTACTCCAGGAGATGGAAGGACGGAAGAGGATATTGGTCATGGAATCAGGCATCCACTCCAAGCGGATGTTGCCGTTCCAGCTGTTGCTGCGGGAGAAATTCTGAGTCAAGCTGTTGCTGAACGAAGAGCTGCTACCCATGAAGTTCTCGCTGGAACGACGGCTCCAAATATCGCCATCGCCGTGATTCCAACGAAGTGAAGTATTGAACTTGAATTTATCCTTCAGTTCGTAATTGTAGTTGGCGGCTATCATCTTGCTGGCATTCAAACCGTTAGCGCCTCCGAAACCTCTACCCGGTCCACCGCCTCCGAAACCACGGTCGCTGGTGTTATTGGCATTGGCAAAGAGCATGAATCGGTTGTTATCATTGAAATAACC
>JAIINY010000242.1:0-4557 GCA_022741625.1 Prevotella sp.
ACTTGATGTCATCATTGAAGAGAGCCAACACCTTGTCGCTCAAGTGAGTCTTTACTCTTGGAATCAGGATATTGATTACATCCTCACGAATCTTTGCCAACATGGCATCATCATCGTCCTCGCCATTTGACTTCTTGATGAAGTCATCGTGCTGGGTAGAAACCACGATGGTATCGATGCGCTGTGGGATATTATCGTCTGAGTACTCGATGGTAACCTGGCTCTTAGAGTCTGGACGGAGATAAGTCATCACCTTACCCTCCTTGCGGATATCAGCAAGCACACGCATGATGAGCTGTGCCAGGTCGAGTGATACAGGCATATAGTTAGCGGTTTCGTTTGTAGCGTAACCGAACATCATACCCTGGTCGCCAGCACCCTGATTCTCTTCCTCCTCACGGCTTACACCGCGGTTGATGTCATCACTCTGCTCGTGGATGGCAGTGAGCACGCCACAAGAGTCACCGTCAAACTGATACTCGCTCTTGGTATAACCTATCTTCTTGATGGTCTTGCGGGCGATAGTCTGCAAGTCAACATATACATTAGAGCGAATCTCGCCCATGATTACTACCTGACCAGTAGTACAGAAGCTCTCGATAGCGCAGTGAGCATGGTCATCGTATGCCAGGAACTGATCGAGCAAAGCATCTGAAATCTGGTCGGCCACCTTATCTGGATGTCCTTCAGAAACTGATTCTGATGAAAACAAATATGCCATATTTTTCCTTTATTTTCTGTTATTAATTAATGTTCTTTATTTTGCGGCTGCAAAGTTACGCATTTTTTTTCAGATTCTGCCATATTCAGCCGAAAAATAGAGCAAATACAGCCGAATAATCCTCCTTTTGTAGCTGAATCATAACCATTTACTCTTCCACGTGCTTGATATTGCGTGGATGATGGTATAAGATGGCATCCCTGAGGTCGGAAGTTTCAATATGCGTATAGATTTCCGTGGTTCCGATGTCCTCGTGTCCCAGCAGTGCCTGAATCACTCTCAGATCGGCTCCACCCTTGAGCAGAGCGGTGGCAAAACTGTGTCTCAGCGTATGGGGCGAAATGGTTTTCTTGATACCTGCATCCTGCGCCGCATTCTTGATCATGATGAGAATCATCACACGGGTAAGATGGGCACCTCGGCGGTTCAGAAAGACATAATCTTCCTCTCCGGGCTTGATTTTCATGAGATTGCGGTCGATGTACCACAGGTGGATTTCCTTCAATGCCCTGTCAGAGATAGGCACCAGCCTTTCCTTCCTTCCCTTTCCCAGAACTCTGATAAACTTATCCTCCTCAAAGATCTGACTGATCTTGAGATTCACCAGTTCCGTAACACGCAGTCCGCAGGAGAAAAGGGTTTCGATGATAGCCTTGTTGCGCTGCCCTTCCCATTTAGAGAGATCGATGGCAGCCTCCAGCATATCCACCTCCTCTACAGAGAGATATTCCGGCAAATGTTCGCCTATCTGCGGAGAAGGCAACAGTTCGGTAGGATCATCCTTTATATAGCCGTCGGTCACCAGATAACGGTAGAAGGAACGCACACCACAGAGGATGCGAGCCTGCGAGCGGGCAACAATGCCTTTGTCGTGAAGACTTGCCGAGAAGTTCTCCAGATTTTCCAGCTTCATATCCACCAGTGCCACATCGTTCTGGCGGGCATATTCTATGAGATATTCCAGGTCGTGGCGATATGCCTCAAGCGTATTATACGTATAGTTTCGCTCCAGCTTGAGGTACCTCATATAATTCCTGATGATGTCATTTGCCATTTTCTTATCTAATTTCTTGTCAGTATCCAATTTTATTATTACCTTTGCATCAGGGTTAGCTACGAGATAGATAACCTATGCATCTGCAAAGATACAAAAAATTAATGATACAGACTTAAAAAATCATGTGATTATGAAGATACAGATTATCAATGGTCCTAATTTGAACCTCCTGGGCGTTCGCGAGCCAGGCATTTATGGCAGCAACTCTTTCGAGAGCTATCTGCCTAAATTGAAGGCTAAATACCCTGATGTAGAGATAGAATACTATCAGAGCAACATCGAGGGCGAGCTTATCAACAAGTTGCAGGAAGTAGGCTTCACCTACGATGGCGTAGTGCTCAATGCGGGTGCCTACACCCACACCAGCATTGCCTTGCAGGATTGCATCCGCAGCATGAAATGCCCTTGCGTAGAGGTACATATCTCCAATGTGCACAAGCGCGAGGAATTCCGCCATCACTCTTACATCTCCTGCGCCTGCCTGGGAGTCATCTGTGGATTCGGTCTGGCTTCCTACGACCTTGCCATCGCAGGTATCTTATCACAAAAGGAAAACGGAGAGTAAGATGACCGAAACAGAATTGATAGACAAATACATCTGCCAACATATTGAACCAGAGGGAGATTACCTCTACCGTCTCTACCGTGCCACCAATATCCATACCATTCACGGACGTATGGCGAGTGGACACATCCAGGGCAGATTACTCAAGATGCTGGTCCAGATGATTCGCCCCAAGAATATTCTTGAGGTGGGAACCTTCAGTGGCTACAGCGCCATCTGTCTGGCTCAGGGATTGCAGGAAGGCGGCAAGCTCTATACCTTCGAAATCAACGACGAGATGGAGGATTTCACCCGTCCCTGGATTGAGGGTTCGGATGTTGCCGACAAGATAGATTTCCGCATCGGCGATGCCAACGTTGAAGCACCCAAACTGGGGGTGATGTTTGACCTGGCTTTCGTGGATGGCGACAAGCGCACCTATATCGAGACATACGAGATGGTGATGAAGATTCTGAATCCTGGCGGATATATTCTGGCAGACAATACGCTGTGGGACGGGCACGTCATCGACCCAGCCTACGACCGTGACCATCAGACCAAAGGCATTCGTGCATTCAATGACCTGATTGCCAACGACCCTAGGGTGGAAGTAGTCATCCTGCCGCTGCGCGATGGCTTGACACTCATCAGAAAGAAATAAGCATAAAAAATCCTGCTTGCGTTGATCATACACAAGCAGGATTTTTTATGCTTATTTCTTTCTATTAACTCAAAAGTCTTTTACTCAATGCTCTCACCGGATACCATACGGCAAGCCAGCCTACGGCGATAACCGTTACAAAGATGATGGCTACATCAGAATAGTGAACGCTTACCGGATAGGCATTTACGATGAAGGAGCCCTCGGAGTCGCCCAGTCTTACGAAGCCATACTGCTGCTGCAGCCAGCAGAGCAACAGACCCAGTCCGATACCAATCACCGCACCAATCACTGCAATCATTCTTCCCTCGAAAAGGAAGACACGCGTAATCTGCTTGTCATTGGCACCCAGATTCCGCAACGTCACCACATCGTTCTTCTTGTCGATGATGAGCATCGAGAGCGAACCGATGATATTGAAACATGCCACTACGAGGATAAAGGTCAGGAAGATGTAAGCCATCAGCTTCTCTATCGACATGATCTTGAAAGTGTCTTCCTGCTGCTCAAATCTATCCAGCACCTTATATTTGGTGCCGGCAATCTTCTGCATCTCAGCCTTTACTGCCTGCAGGTCACTACCCTCCTTCAGGCGGATCTCCAGATCAGAGAGCATACCCTGCTGACCGAAGAGATTGCGCGCAAAGGCAATGGAGGTGATGATATAATTCTTGTCGTATTTCGACTGCTTGACGGCGAAGAGCACACCCGGAGAATTCAGCGAATCAACCACGAAGCCGGCATCCGGATTCATCATATCCAACTGTCCCTCCTTCTGTGGAGCATAAATCTTCATAAAACCATCCCATTTTGCCCCGATACCCAAGGTCTGTGCCAGACGGATACCCACGGTTCCATACTGCAGATTGGCAGCATGGAGCGAGAAACTGCCATCACCATAAAGGATGTCGTTGATATGTGACAACTCAGAGAAGTTGTCGTCCACGCCCTTGATCCTCACCATAGCCTGACGGTCGTCATAGATTGCCAACGCCTGGTCTTCCACGGTTTCAGTAGCCACATCTACCTGTGGCAGCATACGTATCTGCGTCAATATCGGGTCATCGGCAGGCGCCGTCTTTCCCTCCATCGGCACCACCTTCAACTGCGGGTCGAAGCTCGTAAAGAGCGTAGCCACCAGATCGTGGAAACCATTAAATACGCTCAGCACGATGACGAGTGCCATCGTTGCCACAGCCACACCAATCACAGAGATGGAGCTGATCACGTTGATAACGTGTGTACTCTTCTTGGAAAAAAGATACCTGCGAGCAATAAAGAATGGAAAATTCATTTGTCTTTTTACTTTTTTACTTCTTCAAAAGTTCATCAATGCGTTCCAGATAATCCAGGCTATCGTCCAGGAAGAAACGGAGCTCAGGAATGATGCGCAACTGATTTCTCACCTTTCTGCCCAGGTCGAAGCGGATAGTCTTCTCGTTGGCATTGATATTCTTCAGAATCTCCTCACCCTTTTCAGATGGGAACACGCTGAGATAAGCGGTGCAGATGCTAAGATCCGGACTCACTCTTACCTTAGTAACACTTACCATCACACCATGCATCATGCGGGT
>JAIINY010000243.1:0-4554 GCA_022741625.1 Prevotella sp.
ACCAAGCATCTTGGTATGAATGGGATGGTGCTTGACGACGTGATGAAGTCGCAGGCTAAGTATTTGAACCCTTATATCTTGGAGGAGCGTCAGTTGAACGTTACCCAGATGGACGTGTTCTCTCGCTTGATGATGGATCGCATCATCTTCCTGGGTACAGAAATTGATGATTATACTGCCAACACCTTGCAGGCACAGCTGCTCTATCTCGACTCTGTGGATAGCGGCAAGGATATTTCCATCTATCTGAACAGTCCTGGCGGTAGCGTTACTGCCGGTCTGGGTATCTATGATACCATGCAGTTTATTACCAGTGATGTGGCTACCATCTGTACAGGTATGGCTGCTTCCATGGCTGCCGTATTGCTCGTTTCAGGTCAGGAAGGCAAGCGTTCTGCCTTGCCACATAGCCGTGCGATGATTCACCAGCCATTGGGTGGTGTTCAGGGTCAGGCTTCTGATATCGAGATTGAGGCTCGTGAGATCCTGAAGATGAAGAAGGAACTCTATACCATCATCTCTGAGCATTCTCATACTCCATACGACAAGGTTTATGCTGATAGCGACCGTAACTACTGGATGACTGCCGAGGAAGCAAAGGAGTATGGTATGATTGATAATATCCTGGTACGCAAGTAACGGGACGGTATATCAAGATGGCTATCTATAATATAAGGTATATATAATATTAAGGTATATATATAATAAGGTATAAAGAAGAAAAAGGAAAAGACATTATGCCAAAGAAAGCATGTAGCTTCTGTGGAAGAAGCGAGAATGAAGTGAAGTTGTTGATCACCGGTATCAATGGCTTTATCTGTGAGGAGTGCGCCAAGCAGGCATTTGAGATAGTGCAGCAGACAGGCGTATTGAATCCAAAGGGCGATGACGCGAAGTTTGCCTTGAAGCAGGTGCCAAAGCCTATGGAGATCAAGGAATATCTCGATGAATATATCATCGGACAGGAACAGGCCAAGCGTCATCTTGCCGTTGCTGTCTATAATCACTATAAGCGTCTGCAGCAGCCTGAGGATAAGGAAGGCGTGGAAATTGAAAAGAGCAACATCATCATGGTGGGTAGTACCGGTACCGGTAAGACTTTGCTGGCACGTACCATTGCCAAGTTGCTCGATGTACCTTTCACCATCGTGGATGCTACGGTATTTACCGAGGCTGGTTATGTAGGTGAGGATGTGGAGAGTATCCTTTCCCGTCTGCTCCAGGTAGCCGACTATAATGTGGAGGCTGCCCAGCGTGGTATCGTCTTCATCGACGAGATTGACAAGATTGCCCGCAAGAGCGACAACCCATCTATCACTCGCGACGTAAGTGGTGAGGGTGTACAGCAGGGACTTTTGAAACTCCTGGAGGGAACCATGGTGAACGTACCGCCAAAGGGTGGCCGCAAGCATCCTGATCAGGATTACATCCATGTGGATACCAAGAATATCCTCTTTATCTGCGGTGGAGCCTTCGACGGTATCGAGCGCAAGATTGCTCAGCGCCTGAACACCCACGTGGTAGGCTACAACTCAGTACAGAATGTTGCCAAGGTAGATAAGAAGGATCTGATGAAGTACATCCTGCCACAGGATTTGAAGTCATTCGGTCTGATTCCTGAAATCATCGGCCGTCTGCCTGTGCTCACCTATCTCAATCCTTTGGATAGAGATGCGCTGCGCAAGATCCTGGTAGAGCCAAAGAACTCTATCGTGAAGCAGTATATGAAGCTCTTCGAGATGGATGGCATCAAGCTCAGCTTTACAGAGGAAGCACTCGACTTCATGGTAGATAAGGCTGTGGAGTATAAGTTGGGCGCCCGTGGACTTCGTTCTATCGTAGAGGCAGTGATGACCGATGCGATGTTTGAGGTACCATCCAAGAAGATCAAGAAGTTTGAAGTGACATTGGATTATGCCAAGGGACAGCTCGACAAGGCTCATCTTGGACAGCTGGAGTCTGCGTAAGGAGGATTCCGGCAAGCATCATTCTTTGTAAATATCATCAAATCAGTTGGGAGAGAATCCCGGCTGATTTCTATATACCATATAAAGACATATAAAATTAAAGTTGGATATGACGGAACAGGTAAATCTTACAGAACAGTTGAAACATTATTTCGGTTTCGATTCGTTTAAAGGCGAGCAGGAATCTATCATCAGGAACCTGATGGAAGGCAACGATACGTTTGTGTTGATGCCTACTGGTGGTGGCAAGAGCTTGTGTTATCAGCTTCCATCCTTGATCATGGATGGAACAGCTATTGTTATCTCACCACTGATTGCCCTGATGAAGAATCAGGTGGATGTGATCAATGGACTGAGCGAAGACGATGGCGTGGCTCACTATCTGAATTCATCTCTGAACAAATCGGCCATTGAGAAGGTGAAGGGCGACATATTGAGTGGCAAGACCAAGCTCCTCTATGTGGCACCGGAATCTCTGACCAAGGAAGATAATGTAGAGTTCTTGAAGACCATCAAAATCTCTTTCTATGCCGTGGATGAGGCACACTGTATCTCTGAGTGGGGACATGATTTCCGCCCAGAGTACCGACGCATACGCCCTATCATCAACGAAATAGGCAAGGCACCGGTCATTGCCCTTACGGCAACGGCTACCGACAAGGTGCGTACAGACATCAAGAAAAACCTCGGCATCGTGGATGCCAGGGAATTTAAGAGTTCCTTCAACCGTGCGAATCTCTTCTACGAGGTGCGCCAGAAAACCAACGACATCGATCGCCAGATTATCATGTTTATCCGTCAGCATCCAGGTAAGAGTGGCATCATCTATTGTCTGTCCAGAAAGAAGGTGGAAGAATTGGCTGAAGTACTCAAGGCTAACGATATCAAGGCTGCACCTTATCATGCAGGTCTGGATTCTGCTACCCGTTCGCAGACTCAGGACGACTTCCTGATGGAGCGCATCGATGTCATCGTGGCGACTATCGCCTTCGGTATGGGTATTGACAAGCCGGATGTAAGATTTGTCATCCACTATGATATTCCAAAGAGTCTGGAAGGTTACTACCAGGAGACCGGTCGTGCCGGACGCGATGGAGGAGAAGGCATCTGCATCGCTTTCTATGCACGCAAGGATCTGAGAAAACTGGAGAAATTCATGGAGAACAAGCCTGTGGCTGAACAGGATATCGGCCGACAGCTCCTGCAGGAGACTGCCGCATACGCTGAATCATCTGTCTGCCGCCGCAAGATGCTGCTCCATTATTTCGGAGAAGAATATGATGTGGAAAACTGCCACAATTGCGACAACTGTCTGCATCCTTCCGTGAAGTTTGAGGCTAAGGATGCCCTGGTAGTGGTTTTGGAGGCTGTGGCTGCCGTGAAGGAAAACTTCCGTCAGGAGTACATCATCGATTTCGTGAAAGGCCGTGCCACCGACGACATCGTTTCCCACAAGCACGACAACCTGGAAGAGTTTGGTGCCGGTGAGGATATGGATGCCAAGGTATGGAATCCGGTAATCCGCCAGGCATTGATAGCCGGTTATCTCAAGAAGGATGTAGAGAACTACGGACTCTTGAAGTTGACTGCTGCCGGCAAGCGCTATCTGAAGAATCCAACCTCTTTTATGATCGTTGCCGACAAGGAGTTTAAGGACGATTATGTAGAGAGTGCTCACGAAGGCAGTAACAATGGAGATGCACTGGATCCAACTCTCTTTGCCATGTTGAAAGACCTGCGCAAGAGTGTGGCGAAAAAGCGCAAGTTGCCACCATACGTCATCTTCCAGGATGTATCTCTGGAGCAGATGGCTACCATGTATCCGCACGACTTGCAGGAGTTGCAGAACATCCAGGGTGTGGGAGCCGGTAAGGCAAAGCGTTATGGCAAGGAATTCTGTAAGCTGATCCAGAACTATTGTGTAGAAAATGAAATCGAGCGACCAGAGGAGTTGCGCGTGAAGACCGTTGCCAAGAAGTCATTGCTCAAGGTGAATATCATCCAGAGCATCGACCGACAGATCGATCTCGAAGATCTTGCCAGCGCCAAAGGTTTGGAGTTTTCTGATCTCCTGGACGAAATCGAGGCAATCGTGTATAGCGGAACCAAGTTGAATATCGATTATTTCATCGAAGACAGGATGGATGACGACAAGATCGACGACATCTATGACTACTTCATGGAGAGCGAAACAGACGACTTGGAAGTGGCACTCAATGAGTTGGATGAAGACTACACAGAAGAGGACATTCGACTGATTAGAATCAAGTTTTTGTCCGAACAAGCCAACTAATCACGTTAAATAGCATTAATAAGGTAAGATTTTCGTAAAAAGCGAACTCTATCTGAGAAATTATTGCTAAATTTGCACGCAATAAATTTTTAAAGGTTACAATATGTCATCATTTGTTGCAGATAAAATTGTAATGGACGGTCTCACTTACGACGACGTCCTTCTGATCCCTGCTTATTCAGAGGTACTACCAAAACAGGTAGAGTTGAAAACCAAGTTCTCTCGTAACATCGAGTTGAACGTTCCATTCGTTACAGCAGCGATGGACACCGTTACCGAGGCTTCAATGGCGAT
>JAIINY010000244.1:0-4550 GCA_022741625.1 Prevotella sp.
CCCATCGGATCCGATGGGCTTAAAAGTTATGTTTCATGAATTTATAATGCGATCTCCTATAATACCATCTCTTCGTATTCCAGTCCGAAGACATCGGCAACCGCCTTGAATACTACCTTGCCATTCACGATGTTCAATCCCCGATACAAAGCCTTGTCTTCCTTGCACGCCTTTCGCCATCCCTTGTCGGCAAGAGCGAGGGCATACTTCAGGGTGGCATTGGTCAGGGCGATGGTTGAGGTATGAGGCACGGCTCCCGGAATGTTGGCTACGGCATAATGCACAATGCCATCTACCATGAATGTCGGATCGGAATGGGTGGTTGGATGAGAGGTCTCGAAGCATCCACCCTGGTCGATAGCCACATCCACCAGTACGGTGCCAGGTTTCATCAACTTCAGCATATCCCTGGTAATCAGGTGTGGAGCCTTGTCGCCCGGAACGAGTACACTGCCTACTACGATATCAACATCAGCCAATTCCTTCCGGATATTGTGCTCGTTGGAGTAGAGGGTGTGCGCATTGATCGGCAATTCCATCTCCAACTGGCGAAGACGAGGCAGACTAATATCGGTAATCCACACATCAGCACCTAATCCTGTTGCCATTCTTGCTGCTGCTTCTCCCACGGTTCCACCGCCCAGAACGAGAACCTTCGTACGGTTCACGCCCGGCACACCGCTGATCAGCTTACCCTTGCCGCCCTTGGTCTTCTGCAGATAGTAGGCACCATTGATAATCGCCATTCTTCCTGCTACCTCACTCATCGGAATGAGCAGTGGCAGATGATGGTTGTCGGTTTCTACCGTCTCGTAAGCCAGGCAGACAGCACCACTCTTGATCATGGCATCGGTGAGCTCTCTGTCGCAGGCAAAATGGAAGTAAGTAAAAACAAGCTGATCCTGATGGATGAGTGGATATTCCTCGGCGATAGGTTCCTTCACCTTGATAATCATCTCTGCCTCGCGATATACACTCTGGATGTCGGGCAGGATCCTGGCTCCTACCTTCACATACTCTTCATCAGCAAAACCACTGTTCTCACCAGCGGTATGCTGCACCATCACTTCGTGTCCATGTCGAATGAAATCAGCTACACCAGCAGGAGTCATTCCCACACGATTCTCATTATTCTTGATTTCTTTTGGAATACCTATCTTCATGATGTTATGGTTTTAGAGGTTATACATCATTTTAACGGGATAAAGATAGTGAAAAAATCAATAGGTTGTATCGTTTGTATAGAAGATTTAACATATCTTTCTTGCCTGGTTGAGATTAGAACATAAAAAAGATTAAAAAAGATGGCTGCTATCATCTTTTTGCTTATCTTTGCCCTCGTAAGCATTTCAAACTTAATAAATGGAGGACTTATTATGAATGTCAATACGGGTATCAAGCAAGCTGTGATCTTAGCCATAGGCATTATCGTGCTTGGATTTTGTGTTAAGTCTGGACTTGAAAGTGTGATTGCCAAAGACCGCAAAGTGGTGGTGAAAGGATTGGCAGAAAAGGAAGTTGAGGCTGATAAGGTGACATGGCCTATCGTTTCCAAGGAGATTGGCAACGACTTGCCGCAACTCTATAAGAAAATCAACGCTACCACCAGCACCATCAGCCAGTTCCTGCTGGCAAATGGTGTGAAGGCAAGTGAAATCAATGTCAATGCCCCTGTGGTCATCGACCTCAATGCTGAGCGATATGGCGAAAACCGTCAGCCTTACCGTTATAACATCACGTCGATCATCACCGTGACTTCCCGGAATGTGAAGGTGGTTCGTGGCATCATCGCCCGACAGGGTGACCTGCTTCAGAAAGGTGTGGCCATCGTGGATGGTGGTTACGAGAATCCGGTGAAGTACGAGTATGTGGCTTTCCGCGAGATGAAGCCGAAGATGATGCAGGAGGCAATTGAGAATGCCGAGAAGACTGCTGCTCAGTTTGCCGAAAACAGCAAGAGCAAGATTGATAAGATCATGAACGCTGACCAGGGGCAGTTCTCGATAGAGGATAGAGATTCCAATACTCCTTATATTAAAAAGGTGAGGGTAGTGACTACGGTTACCTATTCTTTGAAAGACTAGTAATTAAATAAATAGATAGAACGAAATGAAAAAAATGATTTACATGGTGATGGCGCTTGCCTCACTAAGCTACTCAACCCAGACCATGGCGCAGTCACAGGGATTGCAGAAAAAGGTGAATGCCTATTTCCTGCAGTCGCTCAAAGCGCAGCAGAAAGCATTGGAGAAAGACGGTAAGGCGGAATTCTCTAAAAACACACCTCTTGACACCAAGCTCCAGGCTGCTATCGACGGCAAGGATATTGCCAACTACCAGAAGATGGTATGGACAGCCTGGTGCGATGCCAACAAGAACCTGCAGGAAGAAAAGCTCATAGAACCTGAAGATCTGACATTGGCAAAAAACAGCTCCTGGAATCTGCCTCAGTGTCTGGAACCAAATGCGGTGATGCCTTATTATTATGGTAAGAAGGGAGTGGCTGCCGATGGTAAGTTCCCTCTCTTCCTGTATGTTCACGGATCGGGACCTAAGGACCATGAGTGGTCGAATGGTATCAAACTCGGTCTGAGCTTCCAGGATTCTCCTTCCATCTATTTCATTCCTCAAATTCCTAACGAGGGTGAATATTATCGCTGGTGGCATCTTTCCAAGCAGTATGCTTTCGAGAAGTTGATTCGCCAGAACCTGGTAAAGGGTGAGGTGGATGCCAATCGTCTCTATGTATTCGGTATCAGCGAAGGTGGTTATGGCAGTCAGCGTCTTGCTTCCTTCTATGCCGACTATTGGGCAGCAGCGGGTCCGATGGCTGGTGGTGAACCTTTGAAGAATGCGCCTGTGGAAAACTGTGCCAATATCGGATTCTCTTTCCTCACGGGTGCTGATGATACCGGTTTCTATCGCAACGACCTGACCTGGTACACCCAGGTGGCTTTCGATTCTGCGCAGTTGGCTCGCCCATTGTCTGTAGATAAGACTCCTATCTTCCGTCATCGCATCCAGCTCTTGCCGGGTATGCAGCATCATATCACCTATGGTCTGACTACTCCTTGGCTCAAGCAGTTTGTGCGCAATCCATATCCTAAGACCGTGCTCTGGGAGGATTTCGAGATGGATGGCAGACATCGTTCCGGTTTCTATAACCTGCAGGTGCTGACTCGCCCATCAGAGTCTAGAACCTACTACGAGATGGATATCGACAAGAACGTGGTTTCCATCAAGGTGAGCAATGTGGATTATACCACTGTCTTGAAGGATAAGCAGTGGGGAATCGATCTGAAGTTCAACCGCAGCTATTCTCCTGCCACTGGTGGTAAGTTGAGAGTTTATCTCAATGACCAGTTGGTCAACCTCAATGAGCCTGTAACCATCATGGTAAACGGCAAGCAGGTATTCCACGGTATTGCCAAGGCTGATTTGCAGGCAATGGTGAACAGTTGTGCGGAATACTTCGACCCATGTCGAGTATATCCTGTTGCAATCGATTTGGCTTATTGATTTTAAAGAATGATTAGATGAAGAAAAATATTTGTTTATATGCCATGATGGCTTTAGCCGTTATGGGATGTTCGCAAAATAACAAGAAACAGGAAGGCAGCTCAAAGGGGCTACCTTCTCGTGTTGAATCAGAGAGTAAGGCTGGGGCAGAGAAGGCAGATCAGTCAGTAGCTGGCAGTAGTAATCAGTCTGCTTCTGCTGGAAAGGTGCAGGTGCTTACGGCTTCCGATTTCAGGAAGAAGATTATGGATTACGAGTCTCATCCCGATGAGTGGGTGTTTGCAGGTTCCCGTCCTGCCATTATCGATTTCTATACCACCTGGTGTGGACCTTGCAAGATGATGGCTCCCATGGTAGAATCTTTTGCCGGGAAATATGCCGGCAAGATAGATTTCTATAAGGTGGATATCGACCAGGAACCCGAACTGGCTTCCGTCTTCGGCATCCGCAGCATCCCTACCTTCCTCTTCATCCCGATGAAAGGTAAGCCTACTATACAGATGGGCGCTATGCAGAAGGAAGATTTCGAGGAAATCATCGGAAAAATGATGGGGAAGTGATAAATGGTGATTTACTGCATACTTATAAGTAGGTATTTCTTGGCAAATACCTAGTTTTGATGATGCCCGAAATTTGGTGGTTTATCAGATAATGTCTAAATTTGCACTCGGAAAAAATGTTTAATGTAATTAAAAGTATTATAGTATTATGATTATCGAAAATGTTCATGCAAGAGAAATCTTGGATTCTCGTGGCAACCCTACAGTAGAGGTTGAAGTTTCATTGAAGTCTGGTATCGTGGGTCGTGCATCGGTTCCTTCTGGTGCATCCACTGGTGAGAACGAGGCGTTGGAACTTCGTGATGGCGACAAGAACCGCTATGGCGGCAAGGGCGTCTTGAAGGCTGTAGAGAACGTGAATCAGGTGATTGCGCCTGCTTTGGTTGGCTTCTCTGCCTTGGAGCAGCGTGCCATCGATTATAAGATGTTGGAACTCGACGGTACCAAGACCAAGTCAAACCTGGGTGCCAA
>JAIINY010000245.1:0-4546 GCA_022741625.1 Prevotella sp.
GGTAATGAGTTCGGCCATCCAGAGTGGATTGATTTCCCTCGCGAGGGTAACGGATGGAGCTACAAGTATGCTCGCAGACAGTGGAATCTGGTAGATAATAAAGATCTCTGCTATCACTATCTCGGCGACTTCGACAAGGAGATGCTCAAGACAATTAAGAGTGAAAAGAACTTTAACAAGACACCAGTTGTTGAAATCTGGCACAATGATGGCGATCAGGTACTCGCTTATATGAGAGGCGACCTGCTCTTCGTCTTCAACTTCTCGCCAACCCGCTCGTTTACCGACTATGGCTTCCTGGTACCTACCGGTGCCTATAGTGTGGTACTCGATACCGACAATAAGGCGTTTGGTGGCAATGGTCTGAACGATGACGAGATGACCCACCTCACCAACTATGACCCTGTGTATGTGAACGATCGCAAGGAGTGGTTGAAGCTCTACTTGCCAGCCCGTTCGGCACTGGTGCTCAAGAAAAATTAAACATAGATATATGGATCATAAAAGGAATAGCACGGCGAAGATGCGCTTCGCCTGTGCTATCATTTTTTTAGTTTTTGCTTATACATTCCTGGCTTGTTACCAGGCAGATATTTTAGCCGTGGCGCAGCATGTCTTATCAGATGGTAAGACGGATTATTTCTATACGCTTGCACCGCTGCTTGTTACCTTTGTATGCTTTCTGCTGCAGTTGGGAGCATACGCAGTGACCCGTGTGAAGCGTCGTTTTCACGGACTTACTTATTTCCCTTCATTCCTTTTGCTGGCCCTGATAGCCGATGTGCCTACCCATGTTGATACCAGTGTATCGTTGGGCTGGTGGTGGCTTGTTCTGCCTTTCAGTCTCCTGGTCTGGGCTGGCGTGATGTGGGTGGTCAGACAGTTGGAACCTCTTGAGCAGGAACCACATAGTTTCGGTTGGTTCTCGCGTTACTCATGGGTGAACATCTCCCAGCTTGTCGTGATGATGCTGGCTGTTATCTTCATCACCAACAATGATCGCCTCTTTCACGAAAGAATGAAGATGGAACATCTGATGAAAGAAAAACAGTATGAAAAAGCTTTAGAGGTTGGAGAGAAATCCTTGCAGACCGATTCGTCGCTTACGATGCTCCGTATAGCCTGTCTTTACAGAACGGGCGAGCTGGGCAGTCGTCTTTTCTCCTATCCATTGGTAGGCGGCAGCCAATCGATGTATATCAATGGCACGTCCGTCAAGGCATTGATGTGGCAGGCTCCGGTGTGGATGTATGGAACATCGCCCTGGATGAAGAAACATCGTCTGAAGTATCGCCTCTCGAAGGAGTACGAGCTTTGTGCGCTCCTGTTGGATAAGAAGCTCGATGAATTTGTCCGCAAGCTGGTTAAGTATCACGAATTGACCAAGCTGCCAACTCATTACAAAGAGGCACTTTTGCTCTATTGTCATCTTCGGACGCATCCTATCGTAGAGTTTCACGACAACGTGATGGATGCCGATTTTTCCGATTATCAGTCGATGGAGCGTAAGTATAGCAATCCGGTAGAACGCCAGTCTGTTCTCCGTGATACATACAGCAACACATATTGGTACTATTATGATTATGGAAATAAATAATAGATTGAGACATAAAATATCGGGATATAGAAGTAAATGGGGATATCCGTTTTTCCGCAACTTGGCGAATGTCCTATTGTGGATGCTCCTTCTTGTGCCATCTGCGGGCTTTGCCCAGAAGAAGGAAATACAATTGGCGAAGGATCAGGTGAAGTCGGGCAAGAACCTGCCTCAGGCGCAGGCAAGCATGCAGAAACTTTTGGCTGATTCTGCCAATCAGAACAACAAGAAAATCTGGAACCTCTACTTCGATGCCGTACGTAAGCAATACGAGCAGGGTAACGAAAAGCTCTATCTCAAGCAGAAATATGATACTGCCCAGCTCTTCAATTTCACCCGACAGCTCTTCGAGATTGCGCAGCAGTTTGATTCTGTAGAGATGGTTCCTAACAAAAAGGGAAAGGTGGAAATCGAATTCCGTAAGCAGCATGCTGATTATCTTTCCCATATCCGCACCAATCTCTTTAATGGTGGACTGTGGTTCCTCGGTAAGAAGAAGTATGCCGATTCCTATAAGTTCTTCGACCGTTATATAGATTGTGCCAACCAGCCGCTGTTCCAGTCGTACAATTACAGTCTGAAGGACAAGCATCTGCCTCTGGCTGCCTATTATGCCGTATATTCCGGCTATAAGATGAAGGATCCCAAGGCAACGCTGCATCATTCTTATGTAGCGCTGAAAGATACCGTGCATTACAACTATATGTTGCAGTATCTTGCCGAAACCTATTATCTGGAGAAGGATACAGCGCGCTATCTGGCATCGCTCAAGGAAGGATTCAAGCGGGTACCTACTTTCCCATATTTCTTCCCACGACTCGTGGAGTTTTATGTAGATATCAATCAGCTGGATTCTGCGATGGCAGTAGTAGATAAGGCTCTCACCATTGTGCCAGACAGTGATACGTATCTTGTTGCCAAAAGCAACATCCTCTTCGAACAGAGCAAGCTCCAGGAGTGTATCAAGGTAAGCGATAAGGCTATCTCCGTGAATGAGGAACTTGCCGATCCATATTATAATGCAGGCATCTGTTACTTCAATATGGCAGTGGAGCAGGATAAGAGTTCGCAGACTTCGAGAAAGGTGCGTGAACAGGTGGATGCCAATTACAGGAAGGCACTCCCTTATCTGGTCAAATATAGAAAGCTCCAGCCTGATGAGCAATCCAAGTGGGCTTTTCCGCTCTATACCATCTATCTGAACCTGAATATGGGTAAGGAGTTTGATGAAATAGATAAAATCATGAAGAAAAGGTAATCTCTTTTTCAATAAACAAAAGACAATGATAGATAGAATTTTAGATAAGTTGGGTATCGAACTCAACGATATGCAGCAGGATGCGATGCAGGCCGTGCTGCACACCGATAGAGATGTGGTAGTACTTTCGCCTACGGGTAGTGGTAAGACGCTGGCTTATCTCCTGCCGCTCTCGCAACTCATTGATGCCGGCGACGATGAGCCGCAGGCTATCGTGGTGACTCCTGGTAGAGAGCTGGCGCTGCAGTCTGCCACCGTACTCAAGAATATGGGTAGCGGACTTCGTGCCATGGCTTGTTATGGAGGTCGTGCGACAATGGATGAGCATCGTGTGATGAAGCAGGTGCGCCCACAGATTGTCTTCGGAACTCCAGGCCGTCTGAACGATCATCTCGATAAGGGTAATCTGAACCGTTATCATATCAGATATCTCGTAATTGATGAATTTGACAAATGTCTGGAGATGGGTTTCCAGGATGAGATGAGCCGTCTGGTGAAATCGCTTCCAGGCTTGCGCCGTCACTTCCTGCTTTCTGCTACCGAGGCTGAGGAAATTCCGCGTTTCGTACACATGGGCAGAGTAGAGAAGATAGATTATCGAATGGACGAGGAGCAGGTGCCTGAACGTGTGCATATATATAAGGTGGAAAGTCCGGTGAAGGATAAGCTGGAGAGTCTGGGTATGTTGCTCCGTAGTCTGGGCGACCAGAGCACCATCGTCTTCCTGAACTATCGTGATAGTGTAGAGCGTACCAATAAGTATCTGGTGGAGCAGGGTTTTTCTACCTCTTTCTTCCATGGCGGTCTGGAGCAGAAGGAGCGCGAGTCTTCACTCTATCGTTTCAGCAATGGTAGTGCCAATATCCTGGTGAGCACCGATCTTGCATCACGTGGTCTCGACATCCCCGATATCGATAACATCATCCATTACCACATGCCGGAAAGCGAGGATGGCTATATCCATCGTGTGGGGCGTACCGCCAGATGGGAGGCACAGGGTAGAGCTTTCTTCCTGTTGGGTCCGGAGGAGCACATTCCTGACTATGTTGATGCAGAGGTAGAGGATTACGAGATTCCTGCCGTAGAGGAGTTGCCGATGCCTGCAAAGCCAAAAATGGCTACCTTATATATAGGTAAGGGAAAGAAGGATAAGATCAGCAAGGGCGATATCCTGGGCTTCCTTTGCAAGAAGGGCGGATTGAATTCGTCTGAAATCGGAAAGATTGATGTCAACGACCGCTATGCCTATGCAGCGATAGCCCGACCAAAGTTGAGAAGTGTGCTCAACAATGTAAAAGGTGAGAAAATTAAGGGCGTAAAGACCATCGTAGAAGAAGTGCGATGATTCTAATGTAGATAAAAGCCTCTTCTTGGAAATTATATCCAGAGGAGGCTTTTCTTGTTATAAATTGATATTTATGGCATAAATATGCGGTAAATATGTTAAAAGCATTGACAAACTGAAAGATTTTTGCCCAAATCACTAAAAATGTGCAGGAAAATTTGGTAGATTCAAATAAAATATGTAATTTCGCATCCGTAAATCTATACATTAGGGTTGCTCAGTTTCCTAAATGGGTGGATTGCGCTTATACTGTTCCTGCTAACAGGAATAGCATAGTCAGAAAACTAAAATAATTAAACAAGATGAAGAAGTACAATTTTAACGCAGGTCCATCAATGCTTCCACG
>JAIINY010000246.1:0-4531 GCA_022741625.1 Prevotella sp.
TCCCTTATATAAAAACATTATAAAGCCTTTAGATAGAGTTCGTTATCCCGAACTGAGGTAGGATATGCGTAAGTGTAAGGAGTTTACTGCAACATTCATGAAGAATAAAAATGTATGAAAAAAGGCTGCGTCACCCGGTGGTAACGCAGCCTTTTTCATATTTCATTCTTATCCCTTTAAAACTTAAAAAACTAACGGGATAGGATATTTGATCTTTACCAAAGCTCCAGACGCTCATTCTTAGGAATGAACATCTTGTCGCCCTGCTTTACACCGAATGCCTCATACCAGGCATCAATGTGAGGAAGAGCACCATCTACACGCCACTTGCCAAGCGCATGAGGATCGTTCTTCACACGGTTGCGAATCTCCTTTTCGGTGATGTTCTGACC
This sequence comes from Prevotella sp., assembly GCA_022741625.1. Taxonomy (GTDB): domain Bacteria; phylum Bacteroidota; class Bacteroidia; order Bacteroidales; family Bacteroidaceae; genus Prevotella. The sequence continues at coordinate 393 of JAIINY010000246.1, forward strand.
CCATACACCTGCGTAGGCAAGGAAGAAACGCTGATCAGCAGTAAAGCCATCCTTGTTCTTCAAAGGCTTCTTGGCTGTCGCATTCTTGAAGGCATTAAAAGATACCATCAAACCACCGTGGTCGGCAAGGTTCTCACCCAAAGTAAAGCGACCGTTGGCATTCAGATCAGGCAATACCTTGATGTTGCTGAAGAAATCAGCATACATATCGGCACGCTTGTTGAAGCCCTCAGCATCAGCAGCTGTCCACCAATCCTTCAGGTTACCGCTGGCATCATACTGGCGACCCTGATCGTCGAAACCGTGAGTCATCTCATGACCAATCACTACACCGATAGCACCATAGTTGAATGCCGCGTCTGCCTTGGCATCAAAGAATGGATACTGAAGGATACCTGCTGGGAAGCAGATCTCGTTGGTGGTAGGATTATAGTATGCATTCACAGTCTGAGGAGTCATATACCACTCATCTCTGTTGACTGGCTTACCAGCCTTCTCAGCAATCTCCTTATTGTTGCGGAACTGACGGCAGGCCATCACGTTCTCATAGAAACTCTTGGATGGATCGATGGTAAGTTTACGATAGTCAGTCCACTGGTTAGGATAACCAATCTTGACATAGAACTTATCGAGCTTATTGTGAGCAGCAGCCTTGGTCTCAGCACTCATCCACTCCTGAGCGTCGATACGCTGACCGAGGCTCACCTGGAGATTCTTGACCAAAGTCTCCATCATCTTCTTGGATGACTCTGGGAAGAACTTCTTGCAGTAGATTCTGCCGAGCGCCTCACCCATCTGAGCATCTACCTGAGAAGTGGCACGCTTCCACAATGGATGGTCTTCCTTTCTGCCACTCATGGTCTTGCCGAAGAAATCGAAGTTTGCCTCACGGATCTCATCGGTGAGATAAGCAGAAGAACTGCCGATGACACTCCACTCCATCAATGCCTTCAAGGTCTCAGCATCCTCAGCAGCAGTAATCTTGTCGTAACCAGCCATGAATGCAGGCTGACCCACAATCATCTCCTGGATATATTCGCTCTTGATGCCCTCACCGTTAGCCAATGCTTCGAGAGGAATGTTTGGATAATTCTCCTTAAACTGCTTCAGGCTCATCTTGTTGTAGTTAGCCTGTGGGTCGCGGAGTTCGGTACGGCTCTTGGAGATAGTAGCAAGACTGGTCTCGTGGAGGAATACCTTCTGTGCCTTCTTGGCAGCATCGGCAGCAGAGAAGCCATAGAGCTGGAACATCTTTGCCACGTAGGTCTTGAATGCCTCACGGATGGCTACGGTAGCAGCATCGTTGTTGAGGTAGTAATCCTTGGAACCGAGAGTCAAGCCACCCTGCATCACATTGTAGATGTTCATGGTTACGTTCTTCTCGTCAGCACCGAAACCGGTACCGAAACCTACGCCCAAGCCCTGCATGGCATACTTCACCTGCAAGTTCTGGAGCTCAGCCTTGGTCTTGGCAGCAGCAATCTCGTCGAGGAGAGGCTTTACGGGAGCAATGCCCTCCTTATTGCGGCGGTCGATATCGAGCGCCAACTTATAGAAGTCGGAAAGCTTCTGCTCGATGGTTCCAGCCTTGTAGGTCTTCTTCTTGAGTTCATCAAGGATAGAGTTGATACGCTTGTTGTTGTTCTCAGCCAACTGATCGAAACTACCATAACGGCTGTAGGCAGCAGGCAGCGGATTGTTCTTCTGCCAGCCACCGGTAGCAAACTGATAGAAATCATCAGCAGGCTTTGCTGTCTTGTCAAGATTGCTCAAGACAAGTCCCGACTTATTCTGAGCATCAGCAGCCAAAGGCATGGCTGCGAGCATCATCATCGGAAGGATGTACTTCATTTTCATTTTCTCGTTATTTATTATTGTTTATTGATTTTTTAATTTCTGATTCTTAACCCATTCCTACTTACTGGTTCTTGATTTCCTCCAGCTCTTCGGAGAGCATCATCCAGTTCTCGTTTTCCTCATCCAGGCTCTTCATCAGCTCGGTATATTCGGTAACGAGTTCCATATTCGTAGCATTCTCAGGCTTCATCAGGAGGGCATCAATCTCAGCCTTGCGGGTTTCGAGCTTTTCAATCTTCGTCTCGCATTCCTTCACCGCCTTCTCAGCCTTGCGTATCTTCTTCTGCTGTTCCTTATGCTCGGCATAGCTGAGCTTTCCGGAGGATGCCTCGGAAGAGGAAGAAGAGGAAGAAGAGGAAGAGAATGAGGTTGAAGAAGAGGATGAAGCGGAACCCGATGGAGAACCGGCAGATGCCATTCCTGACTGATTCGCCAGCGCCTGACTGATGCTCTCGGCATTGTGGGCACGGAGATAATCGTAGATGCCACCCAGATGCTCACGTACCTTTCCACCGGCAAACTCATATACCTTATCTACCAGTCCGTCGAGGAACTCACGGTCGTGGCTCACGATGATGGCGGTGCCGTCGAATGCCTTGATGGCTTCCTTCAACACATCCTTAGACTGCATATCGAGATGGTTGGTAGGCTCATCGAGAATCAGGAGATTCACCGGTTCGAGCAGGAGCTTGATCATCGCCAGACGACTGCGCTCTCCTCCACTCAACACCTTGACATATTTCTCGGAAGTTTCGCCACCAAACATAAAGGCACCCAGCAGATCGTTCACCTTGAGGCGCATCTCGCCGGTAGCCACATTGTCGATGGTCTGGAAGATGGTAAGCTTCTCATCGAGCAGCTGTGCCTGGTTCTGTGCAAAATAACCAATCTGCACATTATGACCTATCTTGAGATTGCCCGTAAAAGGAATCTCTCCCATGATACACTTCACAAGGGTAGATTTACCCTCACCGTTCTTACCTACGAATGCCACCTTCTCGCCACGCTTGATGGTAAGGTTCACATGGTCGAAGACGGTATGATCGCCATAATCCTTTCTCACCTCATCGCAGATGACCGGATAATCGCCGCTACGGAGACAAGGAGGGAACTTGAGATGCATCTGCTTGGTATCCACCTCATCCACCTCGATAGGAACGATTTTCTCCAACTGCTTGATGCGGCTCTGCACCTGTACAGCTTTGGTAGGCTTATAGCGGAAACGCTCGATGAAATCCTTGATATCGGCTATTTCCTTCTGCTGGTTTTCGTAAGCACGGAGCTGCTGCTCGCGGCGCTCGGCACGAAGAACCACATACTCATCGTATTTCACCTTGTAATCCTCTACCCTTCCACAGGTAATCTCCAGGGTGCGGTTGGTTACATTATTGATAAAGGCACGATCGTGACTTACCAGCACCACCGCCTTGGCACTCTGCGCCAGGAACTGCTCCAGCCACTGGATACTCTCGATATCGAGGTGGTTGGTAGGCTCATCAAGGAGAAGTACATCCGGCTTCTGGAGCAGGATCTTTGCCAGCTCGATACGCATACGCCATCCACCGGAGAACTCCCGGGTAGGACGGTCGAAGTCTTCGCGGGTAAAACCCAGACCGCTCAACGTGCGCTCTATTTCCGCCTCGTAGTTTTCACCGCCCATCATCATATAGCGATCATGTTCCTGGGTGAATTTCTCCACGAGCTGGGCATAGCTCTCGCTCTCGTAGTCGGTGCGGTCGGCCATTTCCTGCTGCATCTTGTCGAGGCGTTCCTTCATCTCGGTATTGTGGGCGAAAGCCTTGCGGGTTTCCTGCTTCACGGTGGTATCATCCTGCAGTTTCATCACCTGAGGCAGATAGCCGATGGTGGTTTCGTTAGGGATAGCCACTACGCCGGAGGTTGGCTTCTGCAAGCCACAGAGAATCTTCAGCATCGTAGATTTGCCGGCACCGTTCTTGCCTACCAGGGCAATGCGGTCGCGGTCGTTGATTACGAAGCTTACATCATTGAAAAGTGGCTTTACGCCAAACTCTACTTTCAGTCCTTCTACTGAAATCATCTATTTGTTTTTTTATATTATTGAAGCTTTTGCCCTTTCAGGGCGACATTACATTTTCATTTATAACTTTTAAATCAAGTTACGGAATGAGCAGGGAGGAATCGCCGTAGCTCAGGAAGCGGAAATCGTGAGAGAGGGCATAATCATATACCTTCTTCCAATCACCATGCAGGAAGGCACTCACCAGAAGAAGCAGGGTGCTCTGAGGCTGATGGAAATTGGT
>JAIINY010000247.1:0-4511 GCA_022741625.1 Prevotella sp.
CGCAGTGGACACCCTTGCTATTGGCTATACAATTCCCGCTATTAGGGCTTGTTTGGGACTTGCACCCATTAGAATAAGCTCATGCCGAGCATACTAAAAAAAACAGAACTTTCGCATGTGCGAAAGTTCTGTTTTTTATACTATAGATTGAATCTCAAACCGAACTGGAGATTGAAATTCAACTTCTTATCCTTGAAGGTATTTTCCACATGGCTTCCGTTATCGAAATAATATTTAGCACCCGGTTCGATATACAGACCCACCTTTGGCGTGATGTCATACTGCGCACCGAGCGAAGCCTTTCCAGAGAACTGCACTCTGTCTCGCTTGGCATTCTCTTTCTTTACTCCCTCTTCTTCGGTATCATTCTTCACATTGTAATCAGCCTCAGCACCAGCCATCACGTAAGCATGGAAGCCTCCACTCTGCCAGAATTCATAATTCAATCCCACCGGAATACCCACATAATGAAGCACCTGATGAACATTGTAGTTACTACTTGGTGCGTATGGATAAAAATCAGAAGAAGTACGTGTATATACCATACCCGTGCTCAAAGACAGACGAGGTGCAATGCCAAAGGCTACCTGCAAACCTACGGAAATCGGAGCATGATGCTTGGCTTTCACCTGCTGGTTTCTTTGAATCGCCTTATAAGATGCCAAGAGATACTCTTCTCCATATATGCCTCCAGCCGTTGGATCAGGGATGACACCCGGCAGCGGTTCAGCCATCATGCCATGACTATAATCACGATAGCTTCCTGATGCATCGGAATTCACACCTCCCAAACTTGGCGTCAGGTTTTCGGCATAGAGTTGCATCGACCAGCCAGAAACCTCCTCATTCTTTTCAAAATGATAAGACTGAGAAGCATACGCTGCCGCATGATGATCGGTAGAGCGGGTTAAGGCCTTATGATCGGTAGAGCTAACAGTAGCCTTATCCTCAGATACAGGTTCTGCTGGCTCAGGGTTCTCGGCAAGCAAAGAGATTTCATTCTCAGATTCTTCCACAAGAGTATTACCCATCTTGCTTTGGGATGCAGCGGATTGCAAATCCGATGAAACAACGTGGGATGGAGCACTTTGGCGTACAGCTACTGAGGATGCAGTGGATTGCAAATCCGATGAAACAACGTGGGATGGAGCACTTTGGCGTACAGCCACTGAGGATGCAGCGGATTGCAAATCCGCTGAAACAACGTGGGAAACAACGTGGGATGGAGCGGATTGGGATGAAGCCAATTGCAAATTACCCCTTTCTACATCCTCCTGGTGCAGATAAACATAGCTTCCACCTATTCCCAATAATGCCACAGCTGCTGCTGCCGCAGACCATCGCTTAAAATAGACAATCCGGGCATTCTTTTTAGCCTCTGAACCAACGTGTAAATCTATAGATTCAGAGTTTTCTGAAGCTATAGACTGTGGATTCGACGAAACGGATTCTATATTTTTCTGAGCAAGCGATTGTTCAATGCCTGCCCACAAGTCGTGGCTGACAGACTCCTGATAGCCTACCAACTGGTCTTGAAGTTTGCTTGTCCAATCTTGATTACTCATATTCTTTCTCGTTTATATTATTTAGATATTCATTTATTTTCTTTGCCAGAAACTTCTTGGCTCTTAGATATTGCGAAGCAGAGGTACTCTCCTTGATGCCCAGCAGATCAGCAATCTCCTTATGGCTTCTTTGCTCAAACACAAACATGTTCAGAACCAGTCGATAGCCCTCGGGCAATTCACCGATCATCTTCGTCAACACGGCAGGCGGCACCCGTTCTACCTCCGGTTCGTCGTCACTCACATCTTCCGGAACTTCATCCACGAAAGTGATGCGACTCTGCCTTCGGGTAAAGCTGATAGCCTCATTTGCCACAATCCGGAGAAACCACGCCTTCAGCGAACCTTCTCCCCTGTACTCGAAGTTGGCAATACCAGAGAAAAGTTTCACAAAACTATCCTGCACCACATCCTCCGCATCATCACGTAAAGGGACATACCTCAGCGCTACCGCCATGGCATATCCTACGTAGCGGTCGTAGAGCCGGTGCATCGCTGCCCGACTGCCGCCCTTCATGTCGTCCAAAAGTAGTTTTTCAGATTCCAATTTTCTCTATCTTTTATATATTAAACGAATATCAACACAAAACCTTGCACCAAAAAACAAACTTTTTTTGATGCAAGGTTATTTTTATACCGAGATAACCATTCCCTCATTGGTGAGATAGCTTTCCTCGAAAACCTCTTTGGCTTCTTTCAGCAGAACCGTCTCATCATTATATCTCGCACTATAATGTCCCAGGAGCAACTTGCCTACCCCGGCAGCCTTTGCCACCATCGCAGCCTGCTTCGCCGTACTATGGTTGTAGATCTTAGCCCGGTCTTCCTGCTCCGAAGTATAAGTACTTTCATGATAAAGCACCGTAACCCCCTTCACCTTTTCCCAGAGATTCGGAATATATCGGGTATCACTCATATAGGCATAACTGCGAGGCGGGTCGGCAGGTGTCACCAGACGGGCATTCGGAATCACCTCGCCATCCTCGTTGGTCCAGTCAGCCCCATTCTTGATGTTGTTGATCTGACTGATTGGGATGCCGTAGTAATCTATCATGTCCCTCTTGATGTGAGGCAGCGTAGGCTTCTCTCTGAAGATATAGCCGCAGCATGGCAGACGATGCTTCAGAGGCACCGTCTCCACCGACAGAGAATGATCTTCGTAGATAATCTGCTGTTTCTCCGTATCTACCGGAATCATCTCCATCTCGTATTCCATCGTCTGCATAAAGAATTCTACCTGTTGTTTAAACAGAGGAGCATAATCCTTTGGAGCATAAACTCTTAACTTAGATGTTCGTCCGAGCATTCCCAGTGTAGAAAGCAAGCCCATCAAGCCAAAGCAATGATCACCATGCATGTGGGTGATGAAGATGGCATTGAGCTTGGAGAAATGGATATGGGAACGACGGAACTGCATCTGTGCACCCTCGCCACAATCTATCATATAGCACTTTCCCCGCATCTCTATGAGCTGCGAGGAAGCATTGTGTTTCAGGGTTGGCAGCGCACTGCCACACCCCAGTATATGTATCTTAAATGGTTCCAACTTTATCTAAAATTTAGAATGACAATTTACTCCTGGCGCTTGAAGACATAGATGCCCTGTGTATTCTCCAGCATCAAGCTGTCAGAGCCCAGTTTATCGATGGCAAAGGTATCCTTGTTGAGCAGGAGCTTTCCGTTCAGGATTTTCCAAGAAGTCCAAGGATTGGTCTCAGCCTTCACATTGTTTTTTACCTCTCCGCCTTCCAGCAAGTCGAAGTTCTTGTCGAGTGAAGTCCACTTACCCAGGAGTGAAGTAAGATTGATGATTTTCTGTGCCATCATCTCTCCATCCTGTGCCTTGTAACCGATAAGAGCAATGCGGTCGCCTGCCAGCAAACCACCCAGCACGATGTCTGGCTGCTCATCATCGATAAAGACAGAGAGCGTATCTCCCTCATCAGAAATCAGCTCCAGATTGTGCATGGATGTACCCTCACCACAAACACCGTAGATGGTTGAATCATCGGCAACCTCCTCCAGATCGAGGGAATCTGTAGGAGTGATTACCTGTGCGGTTTTCTTATCCTTGCAGCTATTGGCAGCAAAGAGCACTACCAAAGCCATCATCATATAAACTAATCTTTTCATAATCCTTATAGTTTTTGTTGTTATAAAAACGTCCTATTTATCTTGTTTATCATGAAGCTCCTCCTATTGAAGCTTACGATTCTTTCTGAAGTCTCTCCTGTTTCTTGGCTTCATCCCACAGTTTATCCATTTCTTCCAAGCTCATGTCTTTCAGATTCTTACCCTGCTTGAGCGAATGATCTTCTACATAGTTGAAGCGGCGGATAAACTTCTGGTTTGTCTTCTCCAACGCATTGTCCGGATTGAGCTTGTAGAGACGGGCTGCATTGATGACGGAGAAGAGGAAATCGCCGAGTTCCTGGGTTGAGTTTTCCTTATCTCCCTTGGCAAGTTCAGCCTTGAGTTCTTCCAGTTCTTCGTGTACCTTATCCCATACATCCTCCTTCTCCTTCCAGTCGAAGCCCACGTTTCGTGCCTTGTCCTGAATGCGATAGGCCTTGATAAGGGATGGCAGTGAATTTGGCACACCGCTCAGAACGCGCTCGTTGCCATCTTTCTCCTGCTGCTTGATCTGCTCCCAGGTTTTCTCTACCGAGGCTGCATTCTTGGGTTTGCTGGCACCAAGAGCCAGAGTTTCTTCCGAGCTTCCCGCCTCTGCCTTCCCGGTTTCTGCTTTTTCAGACTCCTTATATACCACCTGTCCCGCATCATTGATATACATATCAGGATTCGCCACTGCCCAGTTGCCCTCTTCCTTCCAGTTGATGAAAGGATGGCGGAACATCAGTTTGTCAGCTTCCTGATTGCAGACATCGCAGATATCGAACTCGCCGTCTTCTCTGCCGATGATGCTATAGAACATCACGTGCTCCA
>JAIINY010000248.1:0-4500 GCA_022741625.1 Prevotella sp.
TGAGATTACTTCTTCCAAGCGTCGATGATACCCTTGAAATCAGCAGCCTTCAAAGAAGCACCACCGATCAAACCACCGTCGATGTTTGGCTTAGCGAAGAGCTCAGGTGCGTTGCTAGCCTTGCAGCTACCACCGTAGAGGATTGAAGTCTCCTCAGCAGCCTCGTTGCCATACTTCTCTGCTACGATAGAGCGGATGTATGCCAACATCTCTTCAGCCTGGTCAGAAGTAGCAGTCTTACCTGTACCGATAGCCCAGATTGGCTCGTAAGCAAGGATGATGTTCTTCCAAGCGTCAGCGCTCAAGTGGAATACTGAACCTTCCAACTCAGCCTTTACTACCTCGTTCTGCTTCTCAGCCTCACGCTCCTCGAGAGTCTCACCGCAGCAGAAGATAACCTTCAAACCGTTAGCCAAAGCCAACTCTACCTTCTCCTTCAGAATCTCTGCTGTCTCGCCATAGTACTGACGACGCTCTGAGTGACCGAGGATAACATACTGAGCACCTGTGCTCTTTACCATCTCTGCTGAAACCTCACCAGTGAAAGCACCCTTAGCCTTGTCTGCGCAGTTCTCTGCACCAAGACCTACTACCTTTGAATCCAAAACCTGAGCTACAGAAGCCAAGTGGATGAATGGAGTACAGATTACTACGTCGCAGTTTGGTTTGTCTGCTACCAATGCCTCGTTGATCTCCTTAGCGAGAGCAACACCGTCCTGCAGGTTCATGTTCATTTTCCAGTTACCTGCTACAATTTTCTTTCTCATTTTTCTTTTCTTTTTAAAAGTTGATAATATTCTGTTTGAATTCTCTTTCTTTCTGATCCAGGCACCCCATGCCCAAAGCCGGTCGGCGATGGTAAGGAGTACCAGCGGGATGACAAACCAGGAGATGATGCCGGCTATCTTCTTGGTGGCACTTACTTCCGGCATCTTGCCGATTTCAGTCTTCTCCAGCGGCTTGCCTGCCAGGTCTGCCATCTTAGGCAGGTCGTTGTGGCTCCATTTCCTGATGATGGTTCCATCTTTCAGCAGCAGCAGTCCCGGGTTGCTGCGTATCACGGTCTTCAGCGTCGTCTCGTCTGTGATATAGAAGGGATATTCTGCTCCCGTGATGTCTTGCCAGTGCCTGATGGCTTTCTCCGTACTTGCCGTGAGGCAGAGGAAGGGATAGTCATGGTCGGTGGCATACTCGTATATCTCATCGATGCTTCCGAAGTTGCTGTCATCGGCAAAGTCGAGATGTGGCGAGATGAGCAGGAAGGTGTATCCCTTGCGGTGAATCACTTCCTGGGTGATGTCTTCGCCCGTCTTCATATCTTCTATGCTGAAGTCGTGGATAGGAGGCACGTAGCCTTCTTCGGTCTGCACCGTCTTGCTGTCGATGAAGGTCCAGGTAGAGTCGGGATAGTTGTCTATCGTAAACTCCTTCCGTTCTCCGTTCTTCTCCAGGATGAAGGTGGTGTCAAACTTCGGCTGCTTGGCTCCCTTAGGAATCTCCATACCCTTGGCTATGTTGGCGCCGATGTGATAAGGGCGGAAGTCGAACTGCGGCAGATACCACAGGCTCCAGGTGCTCATCACGATGGAGAAGAGGAAGGTGTAGTTGATTACCACCCACTGTGTCTGTCTCGAAATGAGTCTCGGCATCTCCAGCGGCTTTCTCCAGAGCAGGATGGCGAATATCAGGAGGATGATGTTCTTGATGAATGTCTCCATATTGGTGAGCACTACGGCATCACCGAAGCATCCGCAATCCTTTACCGGGTCTGCGATGACGATCCAGAGTGTAATCAGCGTCATCACGATCATCACGGCAAGGGTAATCTTGCTCGTCAGTCTCCGTCGGATGGCGAAGAGAAGGAAGATACCGATGGCAAACTCTGCAGTGGCAAGCAATACCGACATCACCAGGGTGCTCCAGTCGGGAAACATCCAGTCGATATGCAGCGCTTCCAGATAATCGGTTATCTTGTATTGCGTGCCCAGTGGATCCATTCCCTTCACGAATCCTGAGAAGATGAAGGTTACAGCCACGAGCAGTCGCCCGATATTCACCGCTGTTTTTGTTATAATCTGCTTTGCCCTCATATCATTTTCCTCTTTTACCTGATAGAATGAACCTTCTTATTATAGAATGAGCCTTCTTACTTTTCTCCCATTTTGATGGCACCGAAAACTGCATAGTTGATGATGTCCATATAGTTGGCATCAATGCCTTCTGATACGAGTGTGGCTCCTGCGATATCCTCGATTTCCTTCACTCGCTGTATCTTGGTGAGAATAAAGTCGGTATAGCTGCTCACTCGCATCGAGCGCCATGCCTCGTCGTAGTCGTGATTCTTCTTGAGCATCAGTTCCAGGGCTTCCTGGGCATGCTTGTCGTAGAGCTTCATCGCCTCTTCCGGTGTCATATCCACTTCATCCACGAATGGCTTTTCCAGCTGGATGAGTCCTACGATACCATAATTAATAAGCGCGATAAACTCCGGACGGATGCCTTCGCCTACGAGTGATTCTTTCTTGATTTCAAGCGAGCGGATGCGCTTCGCCTTGATATAGAGTTGGTCGGTTAAGGAAGATGGACGCAAGATTCTCCAAGAGGCTCCATAATCGTGAAGCTTCTTCTCAAATAATGCCCTGCATTCTCCCATAACAACTTTAAACTGCTGTTCTGTTTTCAATAAATCTGCCATAATAATTTCGAAATTCGGTGCAAATTTACGCATTTATTATGAAATAGCCAAATATTTATTTTGTTTTTCGCTTAAATTACAGTAACTTTAGATAAGTTACGCTGCACTCGGAAGAAAAAATAAATCGCAATTTATTTTGTTTTTCGCTCATTTTGCAGTAACTTTGCACCCCGAAATTAAATGAGTATGAGAAATTTGACCAATGCCGAACTGGCACAAATACTAGATAAGGATATTTTTCACGAGATTTCAGAGGCGGCGGATGCGCTGTCTGTGGAATGCTATGTAGTAGGTGGATATGTGCGCGACCTCTTCCTGGAGCGCCCTTCCAATGACATCGATGTCGTGGTGGTGGGTAGCGGAATTGAGGTGGCTTCTGCCCTCAAGAAGAAGCTGGGCAAGAAGGCACATCTCTCGGTGTTCCGTAATTTCGGAACCGCACAGGTTAAGTATAAGGATACAGAAGTGGAGTTCGTGGGAGCACGAAAGGAAAGTTACAACCGTGATTCGCGCAAGCCGATTGTAGAGGATGGAACCCTGGAGGATGACCAGAACCGTCGCGACTTCACCATCAATGCTATGGCGGTCTGCCTGAACAAGGACCGTTTTGGCGAACTTGTCGATCCGTTTGATGGTGTCTATGACCTGGAAGATGGCATCATCGCCACTCCGCTCGATCCGGATATCACCTTTTCTGATGATCCGCTCCGTATGATGAGATGTGTACGTTTTGCTACCCAGCTCAATTTCCAGATAGAAGATGAGACTTATGCCGCTCTCTCTCGCAATGCCGAACGGCTGAAGATTATCAGTGGCGAGCGTATCTGCGACGAGATGAACAAGATCATGCTCTCCAAGCATCCCAGCAGCGGCTTCTATTATCTGAAGGATACCGGACTGCTCGATCTCATCCTGCCGGAACTGGTGGCAATGGATAAGGTGGAGACCCGCAACGGAAAAGCCCACAAGAACAATTACGACCATACGATGGAGGTTTTGGAGAATGTGTGCAAACATTCTGATAACCTCTGGCTCCGCTGGGCTGCCCTCTTCCATGATATAGGCAAGCCGAGGAGCAAGCGATGGGACAACAACATCGGATGGACTTTCTACAGCCATAACATCATCGGTGCCAAGATGATTCCTAACATCTTCCGCCGTATGAAACTGCCGATGGATGCCAAGATGAAGTATGTGCAGAAACTGGTGGAGCTCCACATGCGTCCAATTGTGATAGCGGATGAAGAGGTGACTGATAGCGCCGTGCGCCGACTGCTGAACGATGCGGGTGATGACATCAACGACCTGATGACGCTTTGCGAGGCTGATATCACCAGCAAGAACCAGGTGCGCAAGCAGCGATTCCTGGATAACTTCAAGATGGTGCGCGAGAAGCTGGTTGATCTTCAGGATCGTGACTACAAGCGACTGCTCCAGCCATGTATCGACGGCAATGAAATCATGGAGATGTTCCAGCTCAAGCCATGCCGCGAAGTAGGCGTACTGAAGCAGTATCTCAAGGATGCCGTGCTGGACAACAAGGTGGCTAACGAGCGCGAGCCGCTGATGGAACTCCTGATGAGGAAAGCCCAGGATATGGGGCTGAATATGGCAGAAAACTTAAACAGAGAATAATTTTTGTTAAATAACGGCTCCCTGCGAGCCGTTATTCGTTTATTATTCGTAATTTTGCATCGCTTTTTAAAACTAAAAGCATTGTTTCAGTTTCCGTCAGAGGGCGGTATATATAATAAGGTATGACATAAAATAATAAATTATAATATAAATAGGTATGAAAATTAAAA
>JAIINY010000249.1:0-4485 GCA_022741625.1 Prevotella sp.
ACAGGTAACATGGAGTTGCAGCTCGACCGCTCACTCAGCAACAAGCGTATCTTCCCTGCAGTCAACCTCGTGGCTTCTTCTACCCGTCGCGACGACCTCTTGCAGGATAAGACAACCCTCGACCGTATGTGGATTCTCCGCAAGTTCATTTCCGACATGAACCCGATTGAGGCGATGAACACCATCCACAAGAGTATGCAGCAAACCCGCAACAACGAAGAGTTCCTCATTTCCATGAACTCATAACGATAAATGTCACACAAAAAAGAGTCCAGTAAGTCCATTCATACTTACTGGACTTTTTCTTTCTATTTGATAGGTAAAACAGAGCATCTCTGTACATAAAAAGCCAGATTGCAGATTCGGCATATAAGCATGACAGCAATACCGGGAATATACTATAAAAATGTCATTTTCATCACATATCTGAAGTAGTTGATACAGGTCAAAAAATACTTGTTGCATTTATATTTCTTAGCATAAAATGCCGTTATTTGATAAAAAAGTGTTAACTTTGCACTCGTATTAAGGAATAACAGTAACAAAAAATTAAAAAGATTTAAAGATTATGATGACTATTTTTACAATGGCAGTAGCCGCAGTTATGTTTTCAGGTATGGTACTTTGCATGGGTATGTTCTTGAGAGACGTAATCAACTCAATCCCGGAAATGACTAATATGAGCCACTCTGTTAGTTTGAGCAAGTAAAAATAGAAATCTCTATTATATTTTTACAGTGAGAGAGATTTAAATATGAGAAAGGGCAAGCTCCATTTTTGGAGCTTGCCCTTCTTGCTTTCTAGTTCATCATTAATATTCCATAGAGAAGGTGACACCTCTTCTCATCATATCCTTCACGGTTGGCTTCAAGCGGGTCAGGAATCCCTCCCATGAACGGTTCTTCTGGAAACTCCAGCCTGCCTCAGCCAAAGCCAACGAACGAGGATAAGCCTGATAGTAGATACGCTCTGGCGAATTGATGCACTCGCTCCAAAGGGTTCCGGCTACACCGAAGAGATTATTCTTCTCAAACTCCTCGCCCATACCCCAGGCAGGATCCAGGCTATAGGCTGCCTTCAGAGATGTTACAGGCATACCCCAGTTTACCTCAGGCATATCGCCCTTTGCCATCGGATAATCAAAATAGCAATGCTCTCCAGGACAAAGCAGGATGCGGGCATTGTTCTCTACAGCCGCTACCAATGCTTCCTTTGTCAAACCGGCACGCCAGGCAAAGGTAACACAACCAGGCTGAATCTTCTTGAAATCGGTCTCATACCAGAACATTGGAGTCTTGTGATACTGGGTACGAAGCAGATCTATCACCTTGTCAAAGAGATAGCCCTGCAACTTCCAATTCTCAGAACGGTCGGTTGTGGTAATACCCAGCTTCTTCTTCAATGCCTGGCACTTAGGACAGTTGGTCCAGCAATCGAGCGCAGGATTTCCAGCCTCATCACCACCCAGATGGATATATTCAGAAGGAAAGATATCTGCCAACTCCTTGAATACATTACCCAGGAACTCATAAGTGAAGTCATTACCCGGACAAAGCAGCTCATCCGATACACCGCAGGTGGTACGGATAGGTTTCTGAACACCCTGACAGGTCAACTCTGGATAAACACTGATGGCAGCTACCTCGTGACCAGGCATCTCAATCTCAGGAACCACCTGGATATGATACTTGGCACAATATGCCACGAAGTCGCGCATCTGCTCCTGGGTATAATAGCCCTTAATAGGCATCAGCATATCGTCCATTCCCCATCGGCTGCTCGCCTCGGCGGTGAGTCTAGGATATTTCTTGATTTCGATGGTCCAAGCCTGGTCATCTACAAGATGGAGATGAAGCATATTCAGTTTATAGCGGGCCATCTCCGGCACAAAAGCCTTCAGATCCTCGTACGGAACGAAGATGCGGCAAGGATCCACCATCAATTCTCTCACATGGGTGCGAGGTTGGTCTTTCAATGTCAGCTGCGGGATGGCATCACAACCTACCTTAGAGGCGTCGCCACGGAGCAACTGGTCGAAAGTCATCAAACCATAGAAGACACCAGCAGCAGTCTTACCCTTGATTACTACTCCCTTCTGCTGCACATTCAGGGTATAAGCCTCATTGTCTGCCAATGTCTCGTCCAAGGCAAGCGTCATAGTGAGCTGTTCGCCTTTTTTCAAATCCTTATGCTGCTCTACCCGTTCCTTCAGGATTTTCTCGGCATGTTCCTGCTCATTGGCAAGCCCATCGGCAGCAACGATTTTCCAGTTTCCTGCCACCTGCAAAGGTGCCGCCTTGGCATTTACTTTCAGGTCCATCGGAGTAGGAATCAGACAAGCCTCAGGATTGCAGACAGCTCTCGCCTGTTTCACCTCACCGAAGAAGTGGTTCCATCCCGGAGCCTTGCGATAGAGTTTTTCGCTACCTCTTGGCATCACCAGTTTCACGCCTCGCATATTCATGCCCGAAAAAGCAGTAGAAGCTGCCTTTGGCGGAATCTTGGAATTCACCTTGATGACCTTTACTCCTTCCAGATTGGCAAAGGCAAACTCTCCCAACTCCGGCGTTCCGTCTATCGTGATGTTTTCCAATGCCTTGCAACCAGAAAAGGCTGCAGCTCCCACTTTCGTCACGCTCTTAGGAATCACTACATCCTGCAGATGGTCGCAGGCAAAGAAAGCCTGACTACCAATCTCCTGCAACTGGTTTGGCAAGATGATGCTCTGCAGATGATGACGGGAATGGAAGGCATTCTTTGGAAGAACGGGACAGGTAGCCTCGCTCAAGTCAAGAGTTCTCAATTGCCAGCACAAATCACGAAGCTGTCGGAAATCCGAATTTCTCGTGGTTGTTAATGTTCCTGTCAATTTCAGGTTAATAGCAGCCGATTTTTTCTCAGCATTGAGGTCCTTCATATTGGCGACGGTCTGCGCCGACAATGAGGTTGCCAACAATGCAAAAACTGCAAAAGAAATCATTTTTCTCATACACTAATGGTTTTTAAAGGTTTATATACTATTATTCAAATTAACATTAAACAAAATTTATATTCTTGCCCTTTTCTACAAATTCAGTATTCAGGACATCTATGTCTTTCCATTTTTCCCAGTCAGGATTCAGCTCAGCAAGTCCCACAACATCAGCCCCATAGGTAAAGAGTCGCTCTATCATCGCTCCATAGGTAAGATGATCGATCTTCTCGATTGGATGCAGGATGATCGATTCCTCGAAACTACCCTTCTTCTCGCTTCGGATTTCCACCAGCAGCTTTGCCTGCAGCAATTCCTTCACGGCGTGATTGATGATCTGCTGCGGAATCTTCGTCACCTCATGGATATCCTTCGGTGTATATGCCTGCTCACCATCATTGAAGCGATGACACACCTGATGCATCACCACAGCACAGACCTTGATACGCTGTTCCAACTTCACATGGTCGTACTTCAAGTCCAGATCATAATGATGCAGGTTCTGGTTGGTATAGCAGAGCAAGGCACCGAACACTACGATTGCCCACGAAATCTGGAGCCACAGAAGAAACAACGGAATGGCGGCAAGCGAACCATAGATTACGTTATAGCTCGAAAGGAATACCTGCAGATAAATATATCCATACTGCAATGCCGTCATGCTGATGCCCGCCAGAAGCGAAGGCACCAGCGTACTGCGAAACCGGATATAGGTATTAGGAATCACGCAATAGCAGAATACGAAGAATAGGAACATCGGCACAAATGCAGCTACATGCAGGATGAAAGCCGGGATAGTCTCTCCCATATCAGCAATCCTATCCACATCATCTATCACATTCACTGTCCATACATTAAAGAAAGAGGCGAAGAGAATCATCATACCCAGTCCGAAAAGAATGGTAGGATATTCTGTCACGATCTGCTTCCACGAACGCTCACCCGTATGCCAGATGTCATCAAAGGTGAGCTCTATCTTCTGCATCAGTGAGATGATGGTATAGAGAAACATCACAATACCCGTACCGATGATATAATTGCTCTGCGTGTTCTCGATATAATTGTGAACGAAATTTACGATAGTCTGAGCCACAACGGGTTGCGCCTCGAAAGTGGCAGATAGCCACGACTCCAGCATAGCCGTATAACCGAAACCGCGGGCAATGACAAACATCATCGCCATGAATGGAATCAATGCCATAAACGAGGCAAAGGTCAATGCCGCCACATCCCTGGCCCACATATCCTTGATATAGAAGATACGACCGGCGAGCATACCCATCTTGAGCCAAGATTTCATCTTGCCTCGAAAATCCTGGATATTCGAAGAATTCAACTCCCTGATATCCTCGTAGAAACCTACTATTTTATCTATTAATCCCATAACTCCGGTTTTTTGTTATCAAGCAACAAATCCCCTCACAACACCCAGAAGATGCCGTGAAGGGATTTGTCTTAGTATTTTGCTAATCAGATTCTACTACTCTTTAGTAGAACTTGAAGTAGTTGCGAGC
>JAIINY010000250.1:0-4471 GCA_022741625.1 Prevotella sp.
TGGATATGGACGAGATGATTCTCGACCTGATTGACTACGGCGTAGAGGACGAGTTCGATGAGGATGAGGAGAACAACGAAATTACTATCTACGGTGCTCCTACAAGCTTCGGCGAGATTCAGAAGCACCTGGAGGCTGAGGGCTTCGAGGTAACTGGTGCTGAGTTCACCTACATTCCTAACGATTTGAAGGATGTTACTGCTGAGGAGCGTGAGACTATCGACAAGATGGTTGAGAAGTTGGAGGAGTTTGACGATGTTCAGACTGTCTATACCAACATGAAGCCTGAGATTCCTGCAGACGCAGAATAATTATGTTGCAGCAAGAGAGACAGGATAAGTTGACCAAAAGGTTACTTATCAGACTCATGGCACCTGCTCTAAGTACATCTGTATCAGTGTTGATGAGGATGGAAAAGTGCAGGATGCCCAGTTCATCGGCGGTTGCGATGGCAATACCAAGGGTGTTTGTGCCTTGATTCGTGGCATGAAGGCAAAGGAGGTCATCGCCCGACTGAAGGGTATCACTTGTGGCAATAAGCCTACAAGCTGTCCAGACCAGTTGGCTACAGCCTTGCAGGAAATGGGATATTAATACAATAAAGAGGGTGTGTCATCAATCCATGACACACCCTCTTTTCTAATACTTAAAGACATCATCCAGCAAAATCTCCTTCGGATTCTTAGCTGAATAATAAACGAAGCGGAAGGTGAAGTGGGCATCCTTGTAAACCTTCAGACCAGGGTTGTTGTCCAATGCCTCTTTCTGAAGTTTGTGGAGCTTATCCTTGTTGGCATCAATCGCCTTCTTGTTGTCCGCTTTGTTGCGAAGAGTCATGTAATAAGAGAATACGCGGGTGTTCTTGTCAAACACGGCACTGTCTGTTCTGCTGTCATTTACGTATGGGGTAGGGCAGTATTTCTCTGTGTATTCCTTAGCCTCACGAACCGCCTTATCTTCCAGATTTTCAGTGCAAGATACGACCAAACTAGCCAAAAATAGGGTATAAATTGCTTTTTTCATCATTATTATATATTTTTTTTGCAAAGATACGAAAAAAAATACTATCTTTGCACTCCAAAGAGAGAAAAAATGTATGGAGAATATAAATAAGATAAGAAATTTCTGCATTATTGCACATATTGACCATGGTAAAAGTACTTTGGCAGACCGATTGTTAGAGAAGACTCAGACCATCAAGATTACTGAGGGTCAGATGCTTGATGATATGGATCTGGAACGAGAGCGTGGTATCACTATCAAGAGCCATGCCATCCAGATGGAATACAAGGCAAAGGATGGAGACACTTACATCCTCAACCTCATCGATACTCCGGGACACGTCGATTTCTCATACGAGGTTTCTCGTTCCATCGCAGCGTGCGAGGGAGCGCTCTTGGTTGTGGATGCCACCCAGGGTGTCCAGGCTCAGACTATCTCTAACCTCTATATGGCTATTGAGCATGACCTGGAGATTATTCCGGTCATCAACAAGATAGATATGCCTTCGGCTATGCCGGAGGAAGTGGAAGATGAGATTGTGGATCTCATCGGTTGCAAGCACGAGGACATCCTCCGTGCATCCGGTAAGACCGGCGAGGGTGTCGAGGATGTTCTGGAAGCGGTGGTAAACCGTGTTCCGGCTCCTAAGGGAGATGACAAGGCGCCACTTCAGGCTTTGATCTTCGACTCTGTATTCAATTCATTCCGTGGTATCATCGCTTACTTCAAGATTGAGAACGGTGTAATCCGCAAGGGCGACAAGGTGAAGTTCTTCAACACCGGAATGGAATATGATGCAGATGAGATTGGCGTACTGAAGATGGATATGATTCCCCGCAAGGAATTGGGGACCGGTGAGGTAGGTTACATCATCTCGGGTATCAAGAATGCTACCGAGGTAAAGGTGGGTGATACCATTACCCACATTGCACGTCCTTGTGAAAAGGCGATTGCAGGATTCCAGGAAGTGAAGCCAATGGTCTTTGCCGGCGTTTATCCTATCGATCCTAGCGATTACGAGAATCTGCGTGCCTCATTGGAGAAGCTGCAGCTCAACGATGCTTCGCTTACCTTCTCTCCTGAGAGTTCCGTTGCTCTGGGCTTCGGTTTCCGATGCGGATTTCTCGGTCTGCTCCATATGGAGATTGTGCAGGAGCGTCTGGACCGTGAGTTCAACATGGATGTCATCACCACCGTTCCTAACGTATCCTATATGGTATATGACAAGCAAGGTGGTGTGAAAGAGGTACATAACCCATCGGGACTGCCAGATCCAACGCTCATCGACCATATCGAGGAGCCATATATCCGAGCTACCATCATCACAGCTACCAATTATATCGGTCCTATCATGAAGCTCTGTCTCGACAAGCGTGGTGAGCTTATCAATCAGGAATACGTGAGTGGTAACCGTGTGGAGCTGCATTTCATGCTGCCATTGGGCGAGATTGTGATCGATTTCTACGATAAGCTGAAGAGTATTTCCAAGGGATATGCTTCGTTCGACTATCATATCGATTCCTTCCGTCATTCCGACCTGGTGAAGCTGGATATCCTCTTGAACGGAGAGCCGGTGGATGCCCTGAGTACTTTGACCCATCGCGACAACTCTGTGAGCTTCGGTCGCAGAATGTGCGAGAAGCTGAAGGATCTGATTCCACGTCAGCAGTTTGATATTGCCATTCAGGCTGCTATCGGTGCGAAAATCGTAGCCCGTGAAACTGTGAAGCAGGTGCGCAAGGATGTAACTGCCAAGTGTTATGGTGGCGACGTGAGCCGTAAGCGTAAGTTGCTGGAGAAGCAGAAGAAGGGTAAGAAGCGTATGAAGCAGATTGGTAACGTAGAGGTGCCACAGAAGGCATTCCTTGCGGTACTGAAGCTAGACTAAGAGATTCGACGATATAAATTTTAATAAATAGGAGGAACTTGAATTATGAGTGATTTTAAGGTTATCACCCCTAAACGTGACATAGCCAGAGAGCTTGCCCGTAGGTATAGTACGATGACTCATGACGAGTTGGATATACTGGAATCAATCCTGGAGCCAATCAAGTATGGCAAGGGCGAGAAGATTCTGGTTGAGGGTGAGGTGTGCAGAAACATTTCTTATATAGAGAAGGGGTTGGTGCGCCAATTCTATACCAAGTATGATAAGGAGGTAACAGAACACTTAGGTGTTGACCATTCTATCTTCATGTGTATTGAGAGTCTTTTCAAGGAAACCCCTTCCTACCTCCAGGTCGAGGCTTTAGAGCCTACTTTGGTGTATGCTTTGCCGAAGGCGAAGCTCGAGGCGGCTGCCATGAGAAATGTAAACATCCAGATGCTTTACCGTAAGATTCTGGAAGAGAGTTTGATTCAGTCGCAGGTACATGCCGATCTGATGCGATTCGAAACTGCGCCTAATAAGTATAAGCGTTTGTGCGAGATGAATCCGCAGGTGGTGCTCCGTGCGCCGCTTACGTATATCGCAAACTATCTGCAGATGACGCCTGAGACGCTGTCTCGTATCCGATCAAACACTTTGTTGTAATTATAATCATAAAAAAATGGTGTAGCTTCCCAAAAAAGAAGCTACACCATTTTTTAGTATTTGTATCTCTTCTATTCTCTATCAGGAGTTTTTCTGTTATTCCGCTGTATAGAGGAATCGCTTGATACTCTTCTTTGGAGTCTTCTCAAACTCCTCTTCGTGGATGCGAATCTCGCTTACTTTGCTATAGGCTGGAACCATCACATTGAGCTCCTGGCGGTTCTGCTCCATAACCTCTTCCAGTTCACTTCTGCCCAGGTTCAGTGACTGAGCCTCGTCGAAGTCTGGATAAACCAGCGCTACCAGCTTGTCGCCCTTCTGGACAACCACGCTCTCTGCAACGAGGGCGAGGGAGTTGAGCTTATCCTCGATTTCCTCAGGATAGATGTTCTGACCGCTGGCACCAAGCAGCATATTCTTGCTGCGGCCCTTGATGAATACATTGCCGTCGCCATCCATCGTTCCGAGGTCGCCGGAATGATACCATCCGTTCTCATCGATGGTCTGCTTGGTAGCCTCCTCATTCTTGTAGTAACCCAGCATCACGTTAGGACCCTTGGCAAGGATTTCGCCTGGCACGTTCTCCGGATCCGGACTGTCGATGCGAACCATCATGTGGAGCGCAGCCTTACCGCAAGAGCCCGGAACGAAGTTCTTGTAATCTTCGTAGCAGATGATAGGCGCACATTCTGTAGCGCCATAACCCACTGTATATCTGAAGCCCACGCCGTGGAGGAATCTTTCAACTTCCTGGTTGAACGCAGCGCCGCCGATAATCACCTCATAGAAGTTGCCACCGAAGGCATTGCTTACCTGCTCGCAGATCTTCTCCTTCACCTTCTTGCTGATGACAGGCATGTGGAGGAGCATGCGCATGCGGTTGTTCTGGATCTTAGGGAATACCTTCTTGCGGATAATCTTCTCGATAACCAGAGG
>JAIINY010000251.1:0-4464 GCA_022741625.1 Prevotella sp.
TTTATTTTTTCGTACTTTTGCAAAAAAAAGAGGAATGAAAGAAAAGGTCTTATATTTGTTGTTAATCATCATGCTTCTTGCATCTTGTGCAGGAAACAGGAAGTATGATGATTTGATGCAACGGGCAGATAGCATCATGAATGCGGATGACGACTCAGCCAAGGTTGCCATCCGGATGCTTGAAGAGCCTTATGAGAAATTTTCGTATATGCTAACAGATTAAAGAATAAAGAAATATATGAGAGTAACAATGGTAAGATGCATTTTCTTGGTCTTCTTTATGGTTATCACTACCATAAGTTCTTATGGACAAAATGAGGAACAGAAGAAGATGGAGGAGGCTAAATTGAAAGAGGAGAGCTTGCAGGCTCGTGATACGTTATCTTATGCACTCAACGATGTCGTAATAAAAGGATCAGCCAAGAGTATGCGTATTACGGACAATTCCGTCATCATGAACATCGCAAACACAGAATTGGCAAAGAAAGGAAAGCTCTTGGATATTTTGGCTTATATGCCTTTTGTTAGTAAACAAAATAATAACATTATTGTTGCAGGTAAAGGAGAACCTATCTTTTACCTTAATGGTCATCGCTTGTATGAATCGTCTGAACTGGAAAAACTATTGGCTTCTGACATCAAGGACATTGAAGTCGTAACTTCGCCTGGTGCCGAGTATGATGCCAGTGCTAAAGCTGTGATTAAAATCAGAACAATAAAACCAAAAGGTGCTGGATTTAGCGGAAACGTAGAAAGTACTTTCGCTTACTTAGGCAATCATAAACTCTCAGAAATACCTAGAAGTAATTTCAATTATAGAACAGGTGGCTTGGATGTCTTTGCGTCTCTAAATCTTCGTGATACAAGAACAAAGAGCGAGTCAGACCAAAACATGTCGTTAACAAATGAGGACACTTATGCCCAAAATGAAACTTCCGTAACACGTAATACTTGGTTGGGCTATGATGGAAACATAGGTATGGACTATACTGCCAAGTCTTGGAATTTCGGCATAAAATATGCTTTTACAAAGACTCCATATAATAAAGCTACAACAGAAGGCGACGTGCAAGTGATGAAGAATGAAGAAACTTTTTATGACCTATGGTTGAAAAATGCTACCGACATCAATATGTTGGTTCAAAACCTCAGTGCTTATGCTATTTATGACTTGAGTAAACATAGCAAACTTTTTATGGACTGGTATCTTAGCAAGAGCGACAATGATACAGAACAGAACATCGAAGAGATTTACACAGCAAGCTCCCCAAAAAATACAAGTTCACATAGCTCCTATTCCAACAAGTTTTTTGCTGGAAAATTAGAAATGCAGCACACGTTCAACTTTGGTAATATAAAGTACGGAACAGAATGCTCCCAAACACGATATACAACTGCCTTTGAAAATAAGGATAATAGTCTTCTGACTCCTGCTTCAAGTAGCCTAAGAAAAGAAAAAACGATAGCGGCATACACAAGCCTTACTCTGAAAAGTGACTTTATGACTACTTCTGCAGGAATGAGATATGAATATTGCAAAGTAAACTATGAAAGCAGCGACTATGACGATTCCTGGAATGAGTCGAATTGGTTCCCTTTCATATCACTGCAAAAAAGGTTAGGCAAGGTAAAGCTCAGTGTGAGTTATACCAATAAAATCAAGCGACCGGTGTATTACTCTTTTAGGAACAATGTTACCTATCGTTCCCCATTCGAGTATTCCACAGGAAATCCTAGTTTGAAATCAACGTTTTATCATACCATCAGTTCGTTGCTATCTTATAAGAATCTGAGTGCTTCTGTGACTTATGAAGCACAGAAACATCCAGTCTTCTATATGATTCGACAATATGGTGACAACAATGCAGTAATGGTTCGTCCTGAGAATGTTAAGTCTTACAAGCATTTGGTCGTTACGGGGAATTGGTTTACCACACTAGGTCCTTGGACTCCCTATATCAGTGCTTCATTAGAAAAGCCTTTCTTAAAGATAGAATATACTCAGTATAACAAGATGAGAGCGAATATTGAGTTGTTTAATACATTTTCCACACACCAAGGTTATAACTTTGATGTAAATTTCTCTTTTTCTAGTGGCGGCAATCAAAATATAATGGATAGAAAAGCTAACAGTATGTTCCAGCTAGGAGCATATAAGAATTTCTTGGGAGAAAATCTATATGTTGGTATCTATTATATGGATGTCTTCAAAACACAGAAGAGTAAGTACACCATTCTGTTGGACAATGTTTGGCTGCACAAGACATCCTATGATTTTAACAATGGTATTTATATTACAGCTATCTATAAGTTTAACACTGCGAATAGCAGATATCATGGTAATCAAGCGGGACTTTCAGAAAAAGCTAGGATTGCCATGTAAGCAGGATAAAGAGGGCGTGTCATCAAGCTCATGACACATCCATAATAAAAGGTTATCCAAGGGTAAATTACCTTTAGATAACCTTTATTTTTATGTCTTATTTATGCCTTATTCATCATCCTTGTTGTCTGCCACAACCTGCGGACCTCTTACCTTGTCCTTTAGGCTCAGACCTTTCTTGATTTCTATGTTCACACCATCGCTCAATCCGGTGGTTACCTGCTTGCGGGAATAGGTTTTCTTCTCGCCGCTGCCCTTTACGATATAAACAAAGGTGCTGTCGCCGCTGAACTCGATGGCACTCTCCGGAACGGTGATCACGTGGTTAGCCTTTGCCAATACTATCTCGGCGTTGGCGCTGTAGCCGGAACGGATCTTGCCACCCTTTACAGAACGGACGGCTGCCTTTACCTCAAACTGGTTGGCACCATTGTTTTCTACTGCCTTTGGTGAAATGTACTCCAGGTCGGCATCAAACTTCAGGTCCTGCATCGCTCCGATGGTAATCTTCATCGGCATTCCCACTACCAGATTGCCCACCTCGGTCTCGTCGATGTTGCCACGGAAGATGAGGTCGTTCATGTTTGCTACACTGGCGATGGTGGTTCCGTCATTAAAGGTGTTGGCAAGAATCACGGAGTTACCCACCTTGACAGGAATATCGAGGATAATTCCCGAAATGGTAGAACGGATAAGGGTGGAAGAGGCGCTGGCGTTGCTCTTGGAAACACCATCACGAACCACTTCGAGCGCATCAAGGGCGGCAACTTTCTCCTCCTTTGCCTGCTGTAACGACTGTTTCACCTTGTCAAACTCATCGGCGCTGACCAGCTGCTTCTTGTAGAGCTGTTCCTCGCGACCATAGTTTACCTGTGCCTGCTTCAGGTTAATCTCGGCAAGG
This sequence comes from Prevotella sp., assembly GCA_022741625.1. Lineage (GTDB taxonomy): Bacteria > Bacteroidota > Bacteroidia > Bacteroidales > Bacteroidaceae > Prevotella. The sequence goes on from JAIINY010000251.1 coordinate 3,285, forward strand.
CGCACACGAGCCTGCGCCGAACTGAGCTGTCCCATGTCCGGAATCACCTTTACCTTGGCGATAACCTCGCCTGCCTGCACGAAATCGCCTGCCTGCTTGCAGATTTCGGTGATGATACCGCTGATCTGAGGCTTTACGTTCACCTCGTTGCGAGGCTCTATCTTACCCGTAATCACCGTGGTTTTCAACACATCGCCCATCTTTGGGGTAAACTCGGTATATTCCACAGGCTTAGGCTGTGATTTCTCATAAAGGAACACGAAGGTTCCGATGAAAATCAAGGCGACTATTGCCGCAACTATCAACTTTGAATACTTTTTCATATCTTTTATATCTTATTTTTCTTTTATTCGTCTCTCATTGCATCTACCGGCTTGATGCTCATGGCTCGCCAGGCTGGGGCAAGTCCGGCTAGGCCGCCGAGGATGCAGATGAGGATGGCTGAAGAGATGGCTGTCCAGAAATCTACCTGGAAGTGGGCGGTGAGAATGCCATCCGTGGTGTTTGCCATCTCCAGCATCTGCAGGATGGCTACTCCGAAGATGATGCCGCTCATGCCTGCCACCAGGGTGAGGATAATACTCTCTGAGATGATTTGCGAGAGAATCATCTTAGGCGTGGCGCCGATGGCTCGGCGAATGCCTATCTCGGTGGTTCGCTCCTTCACCGTTACCATCATGATGTTGGAAACTCCGATGGCGCCGGCAAGGAGGGTGCCGATGCCTACCAGCCAGATGAGGAAGTTGACACCCTTGAACAGGTTGTCGAGCATCTGGAAGAGCACCTCCGTATTGAACACCATGATTCCTTTTTCGTCTGAAGGGTTGATGTTGTGAGCCCTGGCTATGGTTTCACGCATTCGCTGGGCGATGCTGCTCATCACCACGCCCGGCTTACCGGTGGTGGCGATGATGTCGATGGCTGTTCCGCGGTTGTAGGCGGTGCGGAGCACGGTTTGCGGAATGGTGATGGTTTCGTCGGCTCTACCGCCGAAGTTCACGCCATTTCCCGAGCGGTAATCCACACCCACCACCGTGTAATAGGTGGAATCCACTCGCACGCTCTTGCCGCACGGGTCACCGCCGCCGGGGAAGAGGGTCTTGTAAATCTGTTTGCCGATGACACAAACCTTGCGCTGGCGGCGCACATCCATCTCGTTGATGTATCTGCCGTAAAACAT
>JAIINY010000252.1:0-4461 GCA_022741625.1 Prevotella sp.
GTAACTGAGGCTAACCTGAATTACATGGGTAGCATCACGATAGATGAGGATCTGATGGACGCAGCTAACCTGATAGCAGGAGAGAAGGTGCAGATTGTGGATAACAATAATGGCGAGCGCCTGGAGACCTACATCATCAAGGGTGAGCGTGGCAGCGGTTGCATCTGCCTGAACGGTGCTGCAGCCCGCAAGGTGCAGGTGGGTGATACCGTCATCATCATCGCCTATGCCCTGATGGACTTTGAGGAGGCTAAGACCTTCAAGCCTACCGTGGTTTTCCCTAAAGAGGGAAATAAGGTTTAATCCCACACGCCCTGCATCGCGTTTTGGTTTTCCCCACACGCCCTGAAAGGGCAGAAGCTCCTAGCCCAGGGCAACACCCTGGGTTAACATGCAAGCAACAATGTCGCCCTGTAAGGGCAAAAGCTTTTAAAAAAACAAAAGCTTTTGCCTTTGCAGGGCGATTATATTTTATTCTTTGAGAAATGACTCATGATGAAACGGCCACCGAAGCTCAATATCAAAACGATGATGGTGAGCACCACGGCTGCGGCATACGCCCTGTTCTGTACATCCTCCTGCGGCGCACTCAACTGGAAGAATACGCTTAAGGGTAATGTGGCAGCCTGCTGGTTCAATCCATGCGGGATATGATCGGAGAAACCTGCCGTAAACATCACTCCGGCACAATCACCGATGGCTCTACCTATACTTAATAAGGTGGCGGTAGCAATGGCTGGTGCTATCTGTCTTAACACCACGCCGATGGTTTCTATCCTCGTGGCTCCCAGACTATACGATGAATCGAGAATCTCCTGTGGAATGGTCTTCGCCACTTCGTCCATCGAACGGATGAGTATCGGAACGATGAGCAGAGTGGTGACGAGAATACCTCCGCCCAATGATGCCCTGATACCCAGCCAAACCATCACCGTAAATGCGAAGGAACCATAAACGATGCTCGGAATTCCGAAGAGTGTATCATAAGCCAGTCGGGCAACGTATCCGAATCTCGAATTAGGCTTGAGATACACATTCATATAGAATACCACGGGCAGCGAGATGATGAGTCCGAGCAGTGTAGAACCGCCCACGATATAAAGGCTTCCCACGATGGCATTGAGGAATCCGCCCTTGCCGCCCAGATAGAATCCGCCGCTAGGCAACTGGCTCACCATCTCCCAGGAGAGCACCGGAAGCCCTCGCTTGAAGATGGTATAAAGAACGCTCAGCACGAAGAAGCCCACAATGCCTATCGAGCCGAGCATCAAGATTTTCACGATTCTTTCTTCTAAGTATTTCATAACGCTGAAGTTTTAATGAAGTTTTCTCATCTGTTTTTCCCATAAAGTCCCCACACGCCCTGAAAGGGCAGAAGCTTAATTCTTTATCGATTTCAATACGATTCTCGACCCGAGATTCAAAATAACGACCACGAAAAACAGCAGGAAGGCGGTAAACATCAATGCGCTGTCGTAAAGCGGAACCGAGAGCATTTCACCATAATTATTGGCGATAAGCGCCGGAATCGGGTAGCAGGCATCGAGCACGCTTCCCGGTACGATGGCGAGGTTTCCGCACACCATCAGCACCGCTATCGTCTCACCGAGTGTTCTACTCAGCGCCAGTACCACCGCAGCAATCATTCCCGGTCTAGCCTTTCTCAGTACCACATGCTTGATGGTTTGCCATTGCGTGGCACCCAACGAGAGCGAAGCCTCCCTCAGATCTTTCGAGACATTATCGAATATCTCCATAAACAGGCTCACCAGGAGCGGAATGATCATCACGCTCAGTACGATGCCGCCTGCCAGCACTGTATATCCCGAAGAGAACTCCACGAAGAGGGGAGCAACGTGTTTCGAAACCCAAGGTACAATGAGCAGGCTGCCCCACACGCCATAGATGACGGAGGGTAGTCCGGCAAGAATATCGAGTAGGGGATATACATATTTCCGGATGCTCCGATGGGCGTATTCCGTGAGATAGATGGCCATGAGCATAGAGATGGGGAGGGCGATGAGGATGGCGAGTGCCGTACACCAGAAGGTGCCGGCGAGGAAAGGTAGGAATCCGAACTTGCCTTCCATCGGTCGCCAGTTGCTCTCCGTGAGAAGGTCCCACAGATGATACTGGCTCAATATCGGTTCCGACTTGATAAACAGTCCCACTGCCATGATGATTACCAGGAAAATGGAGGTGATGGTCAAGAGAAACATCACCTGTCCTGCTATCTTATCCTTTGCTATTCTATAATTCATACTCGTATTTTATTATGTGGGGGATTTACTATCCGCTTTATCCAAGCAGGCTAACGCCCAATCCCAGCAGCAGGAAAGCCGCTGCCTCTAAAATGTTGATGATTAAATTCTTCATGCTCATTCCCTTCCTAAAACATTTGAATTTTTCACTCTTCGTTTTTCACTCTTCACTTTTCGTTCTTCACTTAACTCCTAGCTTCTCTGATGCAGTCCGCACTCTCGATGTTCAGGCGATTCCCACCACCATCTTCCGGCTCGGATATCCTCGCCTGGTTGGATGGCTCTTGTACAAGGTTGGCAACCGATGCTGGGATAGCCCTTGTCCTGTAGCTTGTTATAAGGCACATGGTGCTTCTTTACGTACTGCTCCACATCGTCTTCGCTCCAGTTGATGAGCGGGTTTACTTTAATCAGGTTATGAATGTCATCCCATTCCACTACCTGCATATCCTTGCGGGTTACGCTCTGCTGCTTTCTCAATCCGCAAATCCATACATCCAGTCCCTGCATCGCCCGCTTCAGCGGTTCCAGCTTTCTTACCTGGCAGCAGCGGTGTCGGCTTTCTATCGAATTATAGAAGAGGTTGATGCCCTCTTCCTTCACCATCTGCTGCACAGCCTCGTAGTTAGGGAAGAACACTTCCTGGTTAATGCCATACGTCATGTTGGTCTTGTCGATGAGCTGGTAGGTCTCCGGGAAGAGTCTGCCGGTATCGAGTGTGAAGATGCGGGCAGATTTATCCGTCTTCACGATGATGTCAGTAAGTGTCTGGTCCTCGATGCTGAGGGAAGAAGAAAGAGCGATGCGCCCTTTGAATGCCTGAAGGAAATAACCGACAATATCCTCGGCAGGCGCATCGCTGAATTTCTTATTGAGCTCCGGAACCAAATCCTTTATATTACTTTGAACTTTGATCATTGAACATTGAACTTTATGATTACTATTTAATCAATCCTGCTCCCACGGTTTCATTCGTATCCGGGTCGATGAAGATGAGGCTGCCCGTTACTTTATTCTCCGTGTATTTATCGAATACCAATGGGTTGGCGGTGTGGATGGTGATTTCGGCAATATCGTTCATCTTTAATTCCGATACACCCTCTTCCTTCTCCAAGGTGTTGATGTTGCGGCGATAGTTGATGCTGCGAATCAAACCCTGGGTCTCGAAGGTTGCCTGACGGATTACATATTTGTTTCTTACGGCAGCAGGGCGCTCGTTGAACCAGCATACATCCAGCGTAATGTCCTGTTCGATGCTAGGCTGCTTCTCGTCAGCCTTTACAAGGGTGTCGCCACGCGAAATGTCGATGTCGTCGTTCAGCGTCAGGGTAACGCTCATAGGGGCATAAGCCTCCTCCAGGTGTTCCTCTACGAAGTCGATGCTCTTCACGGTGCTCTCAGTGCCCGATGGCAATACTCTGATCTTGTCGCCCGGACGGATGATGCCGCCGCTCACTCTGCCCGCATAACCGCGGTAGTCAGGGAACTGGCTGCTGATAGGACGAATCACGTACTGCACAGGGAAACGGAAGAAATCGCTCACCGTCTTATGACCCACAGGAACGGTCTCCAGATAGCTCAGCAGAGTAGGTCCCTCATACCAAGGAGTCTTATCGCTCTTGTTCACCACGTTGTCGCCATCCTTGGCGCTGATAGGGATAAATACCACGTTCTTGATATCCAATGCCTCCGACATCTTCTTATAGTCGGCAACAATCTTATCATATACATCTTTACTGAAATCAACCAAGTCCATCTTGTTGATAGCCACCAGGATATGTGGTATGCCGAGCAACGAAGAAATATAACTGTGGCGAACGGTCTGCTCCAGTACGCCATGGCGTGCATCAATCAGAATGATGCTCAGGTCGGCAGTGCTTGCACCCGTCACCATGTTGCGGGTATATTGAATATGTCCCGGAGTATCGGCGATGATAAACTTGCGTTTCGGTGTGGCGAAATAGCGGTAAGCCACATCGATGGTGATGCCCTGTTCGCGCTCAGCACGGAGACCATCTGTGAGCAGAGCCAGGTTCACTTCCTCATTACCGCGGCTCTTGCTTGCAGCCTCCACCGCCTCCAACTGGTCTTCGAAAATCGACTTGCTGTCATAAAGCAATCTTCCTATCAAAGTACTCTTTCCATCGTCCACGCTGCCCGCAGTAGAGAAGCGGAGCAGCTCCATATCTAAATAACCTCT
>JAIINY010000253.1:0-4453 GCA_022741625.1 Prevotella sp.
AGCACCGTCTTACCTACACCGGCACCGCCGAAGAGACCAATCTTTCCACCCTTCATGTAAGGCTCGAGCAGGTCGATTACCTTGATACCGGTGGCAAGCATCTCCTTGTGCGTAGAGAGCTCGTCAAACTTCGGAGCCTCGCGATGGATAGGATAAGCACCCTTCATGTCCAATTCGTTCATACCATCAATAGGCTGTCCGATTACATTCATCATACGGCCCTTGATCTGCTCTCCGGCAGGCATCATGATTGGGTTGCCTGTTACGGCAACTTCCAAGCCACGCTGCAAGCCGTCGGTATTGTCCATGGCGACACAGCGAACTGTATCCTCACCGATGTGCTGCTGCACCTCGATGATCAGGTCGCGTCCGTCTGGGCGTTTCACCTTCAGAGCTTCGTGAATTTTAGGAAGCACCTTCTCAGGGTTCTCGCCCTTGGTATCGAAATATACGTCGATAACCGGACCGATAATCTGCGAGATGCGTCCACTTACTTGTGACATAAGCTTATTAGTTTAAAAATTTATTTTTTAATATTATATTTCGTTCTTTTGGTATTCGAGGTTCGTGATGTCGGGAATCGAAGCCCGAATCACGAAATTCGTTATACGCCTGCAAAAGTAACAACAATTTACGGAAGCCGCAAATTTTTCGGAAGTTTTATTTGTATTTTGCTCCGTTTTAAAACTTTTTTAGTTCCGTTTAAACCATTTTTACTTTTCATTCATTTCCTATCAGTAATGCCGATAGCAGCATTGGATATCGAAATGAGACGCAAGGAGAAGCTGATTAGATGCTCAACTCATCCAATACCTTGATCAGCTTGCGGTCGAATGGCTTGTCTGAACGGATGGCCTCTGAAAGCGGTACGTAAACCACCTCGTTGTTGCGGACACCGATCATCACGTTGCGCTGACCCTGCATGATAGCCTCGATGGCACCGCAACCGGTACGGCTGGCGAGGATACGGTCGCGGGCTGATGGGCGACCGCCACGCTGCAGGTGACCGAGGATAGAAACACGCACGTCGAACTCAGGGAACTCCTTGCGTACACGGTCGGCATAGTAGAGCGCACCGCACTTAGGACTCTCAGACACGATGACGATACAGCTCTTCTTAGACTTGCGGATACCGCGCTCCATGAACTGAGCCAACTGGTCAACATCGGTAGAATCCTCAGGGATGATGGCAGCCTCTGCACCGCTGGCGATGGCTGAGTTCTGTGCCAGGAATCCGGCATCACGACCCATCACCTCGATGAAGAAGATACGCTCGTGGCTCTGCGCAGTATCACGGATACGGTCCACGCACTCTACGATGGTATTCATCGTAGTATCGTAACCGATGGTGTTGTCAGTGCCATAGAGGTCGTTGTCGATAGTACCAGGCAGACCGATGCAGCAGACATCAAACTCATTTGCGAAGTTCATCGCACCGGTGAGCGAACCGTTACCACCGATTACCACCAGCGCATCGATTTCCTCTTTCTGGACATTCTCGAAAGCCTTCTGTCGGCCCTCTGCTGTCATGAATTCCTTAGAACGTGCAGTCTTCAGCATCGTACCGCCGGTACCGATGATACCGCTCACGTTCTCTGTGGTGAAAGTCTTGATCTCGTCGTTGATCAGTCCATCGTAACCACGATAGATACCCTTCACGGTGAATCCGTTGTAGATAGCCGAACGGGTCACCGCACGGATTGCCGCGTTCATACCTGGAGCATCACCTCCAGAAGTCAAAATACCTATAGTCTTAATCTTTGCCATAACTATATATACCTTATTATATTATATATTAGTGATACATTAATAAAAAAATATGCTTTCTTATTGGTTCCGGGATGCGTGTTACATCCCCTTTTCTTCTGTAGAACTTTCTGAATCTCTTTCGTCGTCCGATTCGTCCTGAATCTCTTCCATCTGATTCTTCTTTTTTTTGAATCTTCTGAATCTCTTCCGTTTTCAGATTCTTTCTTTTCTTCTTCAGATATGGTTGTTTAAATCATTAAGTAAACGGCTCTTCCCATCAGGGTGTGCGAGAGCCAGAGGATAGCGAGGCCAGCCACGCCACCCACGAGGGCCTTCCATCCGATATTGCGGAAGAACCAGCCCATGCGCATGTGCTCCATCTTCATCAGGGCGAGACCGCTGATGGTACCGATACCCAGCACATTGCCTCCTGCCATTACGCAGTAAGCGATTACCTGCCAGTAGAGACCGTTGGTATTATACACCGAATCCATGGCATAGGTAGGGTCGCCCAATCCCATCACATCGTGCAATGAGAAGAAGTTCATAGCGGTGGCAAAGTTGTCGAGTACCGTACTCAGCACTCCGGCAGCCACGCCATGCAGCCATACATTAGGGTGCTCCTCGCTGGTTCCCATCCAGTTGGAGAGGTCATAGAAGGCACCTGTCTCCTTCACCACGCCCACGGCAAGAATCATTCCCATCACGAAGAGAATCATCTGAATCACACCGTATTGCAGCACTCTAGGGGTACGACGCTCCACCATCGCATCCATGTTCATGAGCTTGCGATTGAAGATCTCGTTCACGATCCAGAGTACGCTGAGCACGCACAGGGCGCCCAGGAACGGGCTGAGCTTGGTGATGTTATGGAAGGTAGGGATAAACCACAGACCGCCGATTCCCACGAGGAGCATCAGCAGTCTCTGCCACTTGTTCAGACGGGTGTCATCGCCACGGAAAGGCATCACAATCCACTCTGTCTCAACTCTTTCGGGCAGCATACGCTGCATCAGCAGGGTTGGAATCAACCACGCTGCAAGACAAGGGAGGAGTAATGAAAAGGAGAAAACGGTGGCTGTAACAGCCCCTGAATTCCAGAGCACCAGACCTTCCGGGTTACCAATCACGGTGAGCGCACCGCCACAGTTGGCAGCTACGAGGATGGCGCTTCCATACACCATTCTCTGTCTTCTGCTCGGGATGATGCCATGCATCATGGTGAGCATCATCACGGTGGTAGTGAGGTTATCGAGATTGATGGAAATCAGGAATGTAACGATGGCGAGTGTCCACAGCATCTTCTTGCTGCTGCGTGTGCGAAGCAACTGGCGCACGAAGTCGAAGCAGCCGTTGTTGTTGAGGATTTCAACGATCGTCATCGTAGCGAGCAGGAACATCACAATCTCCGCTGCCCTACCCACTTGTGGGAGGAAGATGTTTCGGGAGATGAAGTACTTGACGGAAGTACTGGTTGATTCCATTTCGCTGAAATTGAGGAAGCGGGTATAATCCGCTGAATGTTCGCTAGTTACGAAATCCATACCGAAGCATATATACAGCACCCATCCCACCGTTCCGGCGAAGATAGCCACGGCAGCACGGTTCACTTTGGTCACGTTCTCAGTTGCAATGAGCACGCAGGCCAGAATCAGTATGGTTAAAATGACTAGTGTCATATCTACTCAATCATTAATTCATAATTTTCATAATCAAGGGCAAAGGTAACAAAATATTTGCAATAACAAACATTTCCGTGCATTTTTTTAATGAATTTAACGCAAAATTCATACAACTGAAATTTTCGGGGGCGAATGGCAGCACGCCCTGATAGAACTGATGCTCCAATATAAACAGTACGCCCTGAAAGGGCAGAAGCTCCTAGCCCAGGGCACCGCCCTGGGTTATTAATGGATGCAAGCCTGTCGCCCTGTAAGGGCAAAAGCTTTCCCCCAAGCAAAAAAAACACCCCTCTAATATATAATGTAGAAAGCGGCAAAAATGCCCTCAACCCGCCCCATTTAGTTAAATATCATTAATAAACCAAAGAAAAACAAACACAAATGCTTGTAACTCAAAGAAAATGAGTAATTTTGCGCCCGATTTCAACAATATATAAAGTCAAACTTTATTAATTTAAATTTTTTAATTATTTTTTATGTCAAATTTTAAGAACGTACAGCCACTCGACGACTTCAATTGGGATGAGTTCGAGAATGGCACAAACGCAGGCGTCAGCAAAACAGACCTCGAGAAGGCCTATGACGAAACACTTAACAAGGTAACTGAGCACCAGGTGGTTGAGGGTACCGTAATCTCTGTTGATAAGAAAGAGGTTATCGTAAACATCGGCTACAAGAGCGATGGTATCATTCCAGCTTCTGAGTTCCGTTACAACCCAGACCTCAAGGTAGGCGACAAGGTTGAGGTTTACGTAGAGAACCAGGAGGACACAAAGGGTCAGTTGGTACTCTCTCACAAGAAGGCTCGCCTCAGCAAGTCTTGGGAGCGTGTTAACGCTGCTCTTGAGAACGAAGAGATCATCCAGGGTTACATCAAGTGCCGCACTAAGGGCGGTATGATCGTTGACGTCTTCGGCATCGAGGCTTTCTTGCCAGGAAGCCAGATCGACGTTCACCCTATACGCGACTACGACGTATTCGTAGGCAAGACAATGGAGTTCAAGGTTGTAAAGATCAACCAG
>JAIINY010000009.1:0-22988 GCA_022741625.1 Prevotella sp.
CCATGTTGCGTTGGAACGACAAACAATTTTTAATTTTATACAAAAAATGGATTTGATTAAAGTTGCTGAAGAAGCATTTGCAACCGGCAAGAAGTTCCCTGAGTTCAAGGCAGGTGATACTATCACAGTCGCTTACAAAATCGTCGAGGGTACTAAGGAGCGTATCCAGCTCTATCGTGGTGTAGTTATCAAGATCTCTGGTCATGGTGACAAGAAGCGTTTCACTGTTCGTAAGATGTCAGGTACTGTAGGTGTAGAGCGTATCTTCCCTATCGAGTCACCAGCTATCGATTCTATCGAGGTGAACAAGCACGGTAAGGTACGTCGCGCTAAGTTGTACTACTTGCGTAAGCTCACAGGTAAGAAGGCTCGTATCGCTGAGAAGAAGACCATCGCTAAGAGCGCTGAGTAATTTTCTTAGTTACCTATTAAAAATTAGAATCAGAAAAAGGGCATCCGATCTCACGATTGGTTGTCCTTTCTGCATTTCCTTATTCTCCGGCGCTGTAGTTGGTCAGCCCGTCATCGGTGCCGTGCAATGCGCCCTGCAGATCAGCCCAGCTCTGGAATCCGGCAAGCAATGCCAGACGGTTGAGTGTCTGCTGTGAAGGTTTCTCCTTTCCTTTCATTATCTCCCACACCTTGTGCAGCAACTTGTTGTTTCTATGCTTCTCTTCGTGCTGCAGGTGTTCCCTGCCTAGCTTCTTCTCCAAAGCTACAGCGAGGATTTTCAAATCATTTTTCATTGTGATTATCCTTCCTCAAATTCTCAATTCCTTTAATTTCTCAAATTTTCATTTTTCATTCCTAACTGTGGGCAAAAGTACACAATATTTTTGAAACGGAGCCATGTTTGGGAGATTATTTTTGAATTTCGCACGAAAAAAATGGTTTTCTCATATTTTTTTTGTAATTTTGCAACCAAATTCTAAATACATTTCTTAATTAAGATGAAAGAATTAGCACTTAAGTACGGATGCAATCCGAATCAGAAGCCTTCTCGCATCTATATGGATGACGGAAGGGAACTGCCTATCGAAGTTATCAACGGCCGTCCTGGCTACATCAACTTTCTGGATGCTTTCAACTCTTGGCAATTGGTCAAGGAACTGAAGGCAGCTACAGGAATGCCTGCAGCCGCTAGTTTCAAACATGTTTCTCCTGCTGGTGCTGCCATCGGCTTGCCACTGAGCGACACATTGAAGAAGATTTACTTCTGCGATGACGTAGATTTCGAACTTTCTCCTTTGGCTTGCGCTTATGTTCGTGCTCGTGGTGCAGACCGCATGTGCTCTTATGGTGACTTTGTTGCCCTGAGCGATGTATGCGATGAGGCTACAGCTCTCCTCATCAAGCGTGAGGTAAGCGATGGCGTGATTGCTCCAGGCTTTACCCCTGAGGCTATCAAGGTGTTGAAGGAGAAGCGCAAGGGTACCTACTGCGTCATTCAGATTGATCCAGACTACGTGCCAGCTCCTATCGAGCACAAGCAGGTATTCGGTGTTACCTTCGAGCAGGGACGCAACGAGGTGAAGCTCGATGATCCAGCTCTCTTCGAGGATATCCCTACCAAGAACAAGAACTTCACAGCAGAGGCTAAGCGCGACCTGATTATCTCGCTCATCACCCTGAAATATACTCAGAGTAACTCTGTATGCTACGTGAAGGATGGTCAGGCTATCGGTATCGGTGCCGGTCAGCAGAGCCGTATCCACTGTACCCGTCTGGCTGGTTCCAAGGCTGATGAGTGGTGGTTGCGCCAGTGTCCTAAGGTGATGAACCTGCCTTTCAAGGAGAAGATTCGCCGTGCCGACCGCGACAATACCATCAACATCTATATCTCTGACGAGTGGGAGGATGTATTGCAGGATGGCGTATGGGAGCAGTTCTTCACAGAGAAGCCTGAGCCACTGACCCGCGAGGAGAAGAAGGCTTGGATTGCCCAGAACAAGGGTGTATCTTTAGGTAGCGATGCTTTCTTCCCATTCGGCGACAACATCGAGCGTGCTCACAAGAGTGGTGTAGAATACATAGCAGAAGCAGGCGGTAGCATCCGTGACGATAATGTTATCGATACCTGCGACAAGTATGGCATCGCCATGGCGTTTACTCACGTTCGCCTCTTCCATCATTAATTTATATAATATAAAAGGTATATGAGCGATATTGACGATATCATCATGGGCGGTATGGTCTTCAAAGGCGGCGGACCTAAGAAGGACGACGACGACAAGGTGAAGACCAAGGCCAAGAAGAAGAAGTACATTACGGGTGCTCACGGCAGCGGCTCTGCCCGTCAGAAGGCAAAGTATCGCCAACAGAGAGCCAACCGTAAATCGCAGAAGAAGAAGTAATTCTTTTCTTCTGAGAATAAAAAGTAATCCCCATCGACAGGAGCAGTCCAGTCGATGGGGATTTTTCGTATTTCAGACATCAGTCTTCATTGAGCCTGATGCCCTGCCAGGTGGAAACCAGGTCACCCGAAACGGCTACGGTTGGCGTCTGACTCTTCTCATTCACCACTACCGACTTCTGCGCCACATTCGTCTTCACATAGTCGAAGAGATCGCCATAGGTAACCTTGCCCTTACTCTCCTGCAGTTTCTTCAGGAGAAAATAGGTAAAGAGTCCGTGCTTCTTCTCCTTGTAGGGATAAGCCGTCTCGCTACCCTGGGCAGCCGTCATCACGAGCATGTTGCCCTTCGGAGCCTCAGCCTTCGCCTTGAGTGCCACGCCTCTGGCAGAAGCCAGCATACCCTCGCCTCGTTTGCTGCCACTGAAGCAGGCATCCATCAGCACCGTTACGCAGGCTGCGTTCAGACCGTTGAGTTCAGCATACAACCTGCTCATACTGTAACCCGTTGCCAGAATATTGCTCTTGCCATCTACGGGCAGGAGATAGGAAGTGCCGTTACTCTCATCAGGCATTCCATGTCCGGCATAATAGAAGATGAATCTCGCCTCAGCTCCATAAGCCTTGGCGATGTTCTGCATCCAGTTGATTTCCGCCAGCATATTGTTGAGGGTGGCATCCTTGCGGATATGCAGGTTGCTTTCCGGAATGCCGAGCAGCTTGATGCAGTATTCCCTGAAAGCCATACCATCGTTGAGGGCAAACTCCACGTTCACTTCCTCCTGGTAATTCTCGTTGGCGATGATTACGGCAAAGGTCTTCTCCTGCTTCACCTTCGAAACGGGAATGTTCAGATCCACGTCCGATTTCAGATAGCTTGCCAGCGTGTTCACGCCTTCAGCGGCTCCCGCTGCCTTCGCCGTCTTCCGGATAGCAACAGACTGATGTTCATCCCTTACAAATTCCTGGGCACAGGTGGAGTCGGTTCTCATTACCTTCACCAGTCCTTTCTTGCCCACAGAGATTCTCTGAGAGTGGACAGGTAGCGAGAACCAACATCCTGCTGCCATCATCACCATCATCATGATGTTCTTCCATTTCATACACTAGCGGTTTTGATGTTTACACCTTAATTATATATAGAGTGATAGATTATTCCCCTAACTTCCCCTCTACCAGTCATCCGAGAATCCGTCGGAAGAATCGGCAAGAAGCGCCTCTTTCAGAATGTCGATAATGGAGTTCTGGAAAGCCGAAGCCATCACGAAAGCCTTGCTCGACGCCAGCTTGTGTTTGTCCTTTTCTACATAAGGATAGCAGGAACTGATGTCCCACACCTCATCCTTGCTCACCACCTCGTCATCATCCGCCTCACCGGTAGCAGCCGCGGCGAGCACACTGGCGATGGCACTTGTCCATCCGCCGCCCGATTTTACGGTCACTTCGTAACTGTCCATATAGACGCTCACCCTTGCCTTCTCCTCCTTCACGTCCACACGGATATACGGCATCATATCCACCTGATAATGGTTGACTCCGGCATTCTGTCGGGCGATGTTCTCGATATAAGCCTGGGTGATGATCAGTCCCTGTTCGGCATTCTGTTGTCGGATCACGCCGTGGGTATCCTTACTTTTAAATGCACGGTTGAACCATTCGATGGCTTTCTTGAAGATTTCTGCCTTCGACTGACCAGCGCAGGCGATGACCTCCTGATAGTTCAGGCGGTTCTTGTTGTCCAGGGCTACTTCCTTGCTCAGGTTTCCGGCAGCCTCTGTCCAGTTATCGCCATACTTGTCCTTGGCGTATCTCTCGATCTGTTCGGCTGTAAAGACCTGTGCACTTGCCGTAAGGGCAAGCACGCAGAGAACGAGTGCTATAAGATATTTCTTCATATTATCATTTATATTTTAAGTGATGCTGCAAAGATAGCATTTTTTAAAATACAAACCCGTTCAGATGATAAAAAACCATGGTGCAATTCGTAAAAACTTGCAGTTACCGGCTTTTGATCATCCAAACGGGTGGAATTTTTCGATTAACAGGAGTAATTTTCGCTATTTCTAGTTCTTCACGCTCTTTACGCCCTTACCCTTGGTAAGATGCAAAGTAGCGGCTTTCAGCTTGTGATTGCTGTGGTCGAAGATGATGGCTGGATCCAGGCGCTTGCCGTCGAAAGACACCTCGAAATGGAGATGCTCTGTGGTGGCCCTGCCAGTGCGGCCCGTAAGACCGATTACCTGACCTGCCTTCACCTTATCACCCTTCTTTACCATGTTCTTACTCTGATGGCTATAGAGCGTTTCCAAGCCGTAGGCATGCTTGATGCGGATGCAGTTGCCATAGCCGAAATAAGGTCCTGAGGCTACGACTTCGCCATCGAAGGCAGCAAAGATTTCATCGTTTGCCTTGGTCTTCAAATCCACTCCCGAGTGGCGGCGTGCACCACCGTAGGGACTGATAACACGGGCATCAGGCAATGGATAAGCCCATGCCTTCTCCTCTATCTTTTCCAGATCGAGCAGGAATGTGTTGGTGATGGTAAACGGATCGTTCACCTCGTCAGGGTCGAGAGTCATTGTGTTATCGCCCGCCCGACTGCCCGACTTGTCCCTTGCTTCCTTATCATGTCTATCGTTCTTGGAAACAGAGGAGTCCTTGCCGCCAATCACCTTGATGCCGATGCGGTTGCCCTCCTTGCGGAACTGCACGGTCTGTCGGCGGAGCTTATGACTCTTCAACTCGATGATGGTCTCCGGATTGATGCGCGCGCCGTTCACCATGATGGAGAAATCGCAATAGGTCTCTCCCTCTCGGGTGCCCACGATGGCGATGGTCTGTCCGGCATCTATCGACTGTCCCACCTTCACCAGGTTCTCGGCATTGTTGGCATACACGGTTTCCAGACCGTTGTCATGACGGATCACGATCACGTTGCCCATCGACTCGGTCTTGCGCGAGAGACGCACATAACCATCAAACATCGCCTTCACTGCATCGCCCTTGGCTGTAGAGATGCGCATCACGCTGTTGCCATTGATAAGGCTAGCCTTGCCCACAGGAAGCGGGAAAGAATATTCCTTGGCACGGAATATCTCAAAGTCAACATTGAAGGCTTGACTCTGGGCAAAGAGACCTGGCGTTGCGATGCTCACCTGCTGTTGCTCGGCGGCAGTAAACTCATTCTTGGCGGGCATGAAACTGCTCAGAGACAGCATCAGCATTCCCGAGACGGCAGCCAGCCCGATTCTTCTTCTAAATCTTCTGTTTACAATCATTCTCTATTTTTTTTGATACATTTTTTAAATTTAACCATTAAATCTTAAAACACAAAAACATCCATTTTCCCCTCTTCGTTCATAGAAAAGAGAAAAATGGATGTTATCTTGAGAACCTACTTCATCAGAATGCCAGTATAGATTCTGCCACTCTCGATGCCCAACTTTCTTGCCGAGAAGAACTCGTCGCTGTGGGCAAAGGTACAGATACCGCAATCCTGGATATTCTCCTCAGCCACACCGCAATGCAGCAGGATCTGCTTGTTGCAGAGCGGCAGGTTGATGTGCCACTTCAGCGGCTGCACGATGTTTCCCTCTGCAGCCAGGCGCTCACGCTCGGCAATATCTACCGAGAAGGCGGCATTGGGGCGCTGCTCGGCAATCTCTTCCATCGGGAAGGCTGCCTGCTCGAAAGCCTCATACACCTCATCGCCTACCTCGAAATACTCCAGCGAGATACCCGGACCTATCACTGCCTTCAGCTTCTTTGGCTCCGTATGATAGGCGAAAGCCATCTCCTGGATGGTCTTGTGGACGATGCGTGCCAGCGTGCCTCGCCATCCGGCATGGATGGCTGCCACGGCATGGTGCTCCTCGTCATAGAGCAGGATTGGGATGCAGTCGGCAGTGGAAACACCTATGCATACGCCCTTCTCATTGGTCATCACGGCATCTACGCCCTCGAGAATCATCTTGCGGATGTTCTCAGGCATTGAGAAATAATCTCCTGCCACCTGACGGACCTCTACTCCATGCACCTGATGCGGCAGGATGATATGGTCAATGCTTATGCCCAGCTCATCCGCCAGCTTCCTGCGGTTCTCTGCCACGTGTTCGGCGCAGTCGCCGCAATAGTCATTGATATTGAATTCGCTGTAGTTGCCCTGGCTCACTCCTCCCTTTCGGGTGGTAGAGAAAGCAGTGACGCCCTCAGCGATATGATATTCCTTACTCATATTCGAAATCATCTAAGTCATCTACATCCTCGATTTCATCCTCGTCGATATACTCCACGACGTCCTCGCCCTCAGCCTCGAGTTCCTGCTGGAAGCGGCTCATATCCTTGTCACGGTGAACGAGGGTATCTTCTGAAGTAATCTCCTGCAGCTTGTTGCTCTCTGAATTCAACTCCTTCCAGAGCACATCCTTGAGTTCCTGAATGCCCTGTCCGGTAACTGATGAGATGAATACCACCGGAAGATCGGTTGGCAGGGTCTCCTTCAGCATCTCGATGAGCTCCTCGTCCAGCAGGTCACACTTGGTGATGGCGAGCACGCGATGCTTGTCGAGCATCTCTGGGTTGAAGTTCTTCAACTCGCCCAGCAGCACCTCGTATTCCTTCTTGATGTCGTCGGTATCGCCAGGAACCATAAAGAGGAGCAGCGAGTTGCGCTCGATGTGTCGCAGGAATCGCAGTCCCAAGCCCTTTCCTTCGCTCGCTCCCTCGATGATACCCGGGATATCTGCCATCACGAAACTCTGATGGTCGCGGTAATCCACGATTCCCAGCGATGGTTCAAGGGTGGTAAACGGATAGTTGGCAATCTTTGGACGGGCACTGGATACAGCAGAGAGCAGGGTTGACTTTCCGGCATTAGGGAAACCCACAAGACCCACATCGGCAAGGAGCTTCAGCTCCATGATAATGGTCATCTCCTGCATCGGCTCACCTGGCTGCGCATAGCGTGGAGCCTGGTTGGTAGAGGTACGGAACTGGAAGTTGCCCAGTCCGCCGCGTCCGCCCTTCAGGAGCAGTACTTCCTGACCGTCGTAAGCCACGTCGCAGACGAACTTACCGGTTTCGGCATTATACACCACGGTACCGCAAGGCACATCAATATAGATGTCCTTACCATCAGTGCCGTGGCACTTGTCACGTCCTCCATTGCCACCATGCTCGGCGAAGAAGTGGCGCTGATACTTCAGATGCAGCAAGGTCCAGTAGTTGTGGTTGCCGCGAAGATAGATGCTTCCTCCACGTCCGCCATCGCCACCGTCAGGTCCACCATTCGGTTGGTACTTCACGTGGCGCAGGTGCATGGAGCCTTTACCACCCTTACCAGAGCGGCAGTTGATCTTTACATAATCTACGAAATTGGATTCAGCCATTGATTTTTCTTTTATTATTTAACGAATAAATCTTCCCCGCAGCCTTGCGGGGAAGATTATTATATCTTGATTACAAGTTGTCGATCACATTGCAAACACGAGCAAAGATCTCATCTACAGTTCCGAGACCCTCGATGTGGTGATGGATGCCTTCCTTCTCATACCAGTCAATGAGAGGAGCAGTCTGTGTATGATATACGTTGAGACGCTTCTTGATAGTCTCCTCGTTGTCATCAGAACGGCCACTCAACTTACCGCGGTTGAGCAGACGAGCCATCAGCTCATCCTCAGGAACGGCAAGCTCAATCATGGCAGCGATCTTGTGACCACGCTCAGAGAGCATCTTCTTCAAAGCCTCAGCCTGTGGAGTGGTACGTGGGAAACCGTCGAAGATCACACCTGCGTGATCCTTGCCGAAGCTGTCATATACGCTTGCGAGGATGTCGATCATCAACTCATCTGGAATCAACTGACCATTGTCGATATAACCCTTGGCAGTCTTACCAAGCTCTGTACCGTTCTTGATTTCGTTACGAAGAACGTCACCTGTTGAAATGTGACCGAGACCATACTTCTCGATCATCTTGTCGCTCTGTGTACCCTTACCAGCACCTGGAGCGCCGAAAATTACGATATTTTTCATTTTTACCTTAATATATATAAATTGTTTTATGTTGTGTCAGAAACTTAACTATATTTATTAACCCACTTCTGCCCCTTTGGAGACAAAAGAACAGCAAAAACAATTCCAAAGAGAACTGTTACAACGCCTAAGAAAAATAATGCATCCATTTTATGTCCTCCTATTTTTATTGATATACTTTCGAGTTGTTTTATACTTCCTTTCTTTCTCATCCTTACTTTTGGATATGAAGAACAAACCTGCACAAAAGAAGATTGTTGCCAAAACGCCACTAATTGCATAAAGCAACCACCGCATTTCACCCAAATCCACCATTAAAGATGCGACAAAT
Source organism: Prevotella sp. (assembly GCA_022741625.1). GTDB lineage: Bacteria > Bacteroidota > Bacteroidia > Bacteroidales > Bacteroidaceae > Prevotella. Next base: position 8,715 of record JAIINY010000009.1, read on the forward strand.
ACAGCAGTCAAGAAGTACTTGGAGACATCCAAGCAATAATCGCTAATTTTCTCCCACATGCTTCGCCCCCTATTCTTCTACAATCGTGTAGATGTCGCGGAGGTTTCTGCCTTCTTGGTCATAATCTAATCCATATCCTACGATGAAATCGTTAGGGATTTCCATTACGGCATAGTTGATGTCCAGATCTACCTTCAGATTGCCCGGCTTCACGAGGAGTGAGCAGATCTCGATGCTGGCTGGATTCTTCTTCTTCAGATCCTCGATCATGTGAGCCATGGTAAAGCCGGAATCCACGATGTCCTCCACGATCACCACGTGGCGACCGGTAAGCTCCTGATTCAGACCCATCAGGGTCTTCATGCTGCCGGTAGAACTGGTGCCCTCGTAGGAAGCATACTTCACAAAAGAAATCTCGCTTGGTACCGTAATCATTCGCATCAGATCGGCAGCGAAGATAAACGAACCATTCAACACAGCCAGGAACACCGGAGTCTTGTCCGCATAATCCTGGTTCAATCGGTCGGCAACGACCTGTACCTTCTTCAGAATATCTGCCTCTGGAATGGAGGTCTTGAAGGTCTTATCCTTGATTTTTACTATGCCCATAGTCTTGATGATATAATATTTTCTGCAAAATTACGAAAAAATCGTGAAACTTCATCCATTCATCGACTTTTTTTAGTACTTTTGCATTAAAATAATCAGATAATCGGACATAACATACATTAATATATGAAAATATTCACTAGTGCTCAGATACATGAGCTGGATAAATACACCATTGAGCATGAGCCGATCACATTGCTCAACCTGATGGAAAGGGCGGCAAAGGCGCTCACCCGTGCCATCGAACAGGAATGGTCTAACAGAACGCCGGTCGTGGTCTTCGCCGGTCCGGGAAACAATGGTGGTGATGCACTTGCCGTGGCACGCCTCCTCAGCGAAGACGGATATGGGGTGAGTGTATTCCTATTCAATGTGCACAACAAGCTTTCTGCCGACTGTGCCACCAATAAGAAACGACTCATCGAGGGTAAGCGCGTCAAGCAGTTTACAGAGGTCACTGTCAACTTCGACCCTCCTCAGCTCGAAGCGGGAATGCTCGTGGTGGATGGTCTCTTCGGCAGCGGACTCAACAAGCCGCTGGCGGGCGGATTCGCTGCCATGGTGAAATACATCAACCAGAGTGCGGCAAAGATCGTGAGCATCGACCTGCCTTCCGGTCTGATGAGCGAGGACAATTCCTACAACATCAGCGCCAACATCATCCGTGCCGACCTCACCCTCACCCTGCAGCAGAAGAAGCTGTCGATGATGATGGCAGACAACCAGCAGTATCTGGGCAGAATCAAGGTGCTTGATATCCGACTCTCTCCAGAGTTCATCCAGCGCACCGAGAGCCGTTGCAGCATCCTTGAGGAGAAGGACATCCGCCAGCTCCTGAAGCCTCGCGGCGACTTCGCCCACAAGGGCAGCATGGGCACGGCGCTCCTCATCGCCGGCAGCTACGGCATGTCGGGTGCTTCGGTCCTTGCCACCAGAGCCTGTCTCAGAACGGGTGTGGGAAAGGTGATTACCCATACGCCTAAGAGAAACTACGAAATTATGCAGATTTCCGTGCCCGAAGCGGTACTGCAGATGGATACAGAGGAAACCATCTTCAGCGAACCGGTAGATACGGAAGATTACCATGCCATGGGCATCGGTCCGGGACTGGGAGCCAGCGAGGCGACAGCCATCGCCCTGATTGCCCAGCTCAGAAGATGCACCTGTCCGGTAGTGGTGGATGCCGATGCGCTCAACATCCTTGCCAGTCACCGTGCCTGGATGCAGCAGTTGCCTAAGAACCTCATCTTCACTCCACATCCTAGGGAGCTTGACCGCCTGGCTGGCATCACCAGCAGCAACTGCACCGAGCGCCTCTACAAGGCATGCGAGCTTGCCGACCGTCTGCACGGCTACATCCTGCTGAAGGGACATTTCTCTGCCCTCTGTCATCCGGATGGTAAGGTGGAGTTCTGCTCTACGGGCAACAGCGGTATGGCTACGGCGGGCAGTGGCGATGTGCTTACAGGCATCATCACCGCTCTTCTGGCTCGCGGCTACAAGCAGGCAGATGCTGCCCGCATCGGTATGTATCTTCATGGTCTTGCCGGCGACCTCGCCATCAAGGACCTGGGCAAGGAAAGCCTCATCGCCAGCGATCTCATCGATTACCTGCCAAAGGCATTCCTCAGAATGGAAGAATAAGATTGGAAAAGTATAAGAATGCTATTGTTTATACTATGCTTCCAGTGAATTTCTGGCTTCATAGAAGCGCTTTTCCAGTTCGCGTCGAAGGTCGTCCTTGCGGTCCATATTCAGTTTCTTGCGGATATGGCTACGCTGGCTGGTGATGTTCGATTCACTCTTGTTCAGTTCGATGCAGATTTCCTTCAGCATCTTGCCTTCCAGTACCATCTGGCAGATCACTCGCTCACTGTTGGTGAGGTCGGCACATACCAGATCCCATGCCTTCTTGCTCAGTTCGCTGGTCTTCAACTGTTCTGCGGCACGCTCCAGGATATTCTGCTGCTGCTCCGGGCGCAGTCGGCTCAGCAGGTTTACCGCCATATCCTTCTCTTCATCCTTCAGGTCGGCAAGCATGTGCAGTGCCTTCTTCTCTTCTTCCCTCATCTGCTTGGGTTGTCTGAGTTCCTTGACGATGACAGGTTCCCAGTTATAGAGCCAGACATAAAAGATCATCAGGAAACCTACCAGAACTGCCTTGATGCTGAAGAGCAGCGTGGAGATCTGCGTATGCGAGATGGCTACCGCTACCACAGGCAGCAGAGCGATGGCAAAGCCGAGCGTGGTTCGGTTGAGCTGCTGGCTCTGGGCAGTAATGGCAAGTATAAACATGATGAAGATATTGCTCATCACGCTCAGGTTGTCCCGGTCACCCTGATAGTACAGACAGAGCATACTGTCAATCGTCAGCTTCACGAATACGAGGATATAGAGCAGGGAGATGCCGGTCTTGAATACCACCTTGCGCTTCAGCACCACATACATCAGCAGTGCCAGTGCAAGGGTATGGACTACATTATAGAACATGCCCCCCCATGCTTTCATCATGTAAAACAAAAGGAAGTGGTAGGGAATAATGAGTATCTCTACCAGAGTCAAAAGGACGAAGGCGATTACCCTTCGGCGATCCACCACTCCACAGTAATCAGGGCATAAATGATGTTCCAAGCGCAAACACCAATCCCAAAGTTTGTTCTTAGCTTTCATTATTTGCTTTCAATTTACTTATAATTAAAACCGTCGTTTATATTTATTATAATCAAAGTCATACCCGCTTGGGGCACTTTGCATATCTTTCAGGACCTCTGAGTCCTGAATTCATTGATGGTTTACCAACTTATTCTTCTCAGATGCAAAATTACTACTAAAAATCGAAAAACTCTAAGAAAACTGATAAAAAGTGGCTAAAAAAGCAAAAAACAGATGAGAAAAAGTATTTTTCAGGGTTTTTCAGTGTTTCATTTATGCGGTTTTTATTCGGTATCAGCATTTTTAGGCGCATTTTTCTTGGCAGCAATCGAAAAAGACGCTATCTTTGCAATCGTAAAAACAAAGTTCGCGGTTTCAAGCCCGAGCTTCCAATCAAACCCCAAAGTTGCCAACAGGCATCTAAGAACAATGGAGTAGATGATAAAGATGATGATGAGTAGAAGAAGAGTAAATGATAGACTTACTATTCTTTAATAAATAAAGTCTAGTTTCAAGCCTATTGAATGGAAGGAAAAGGAAATTAAGAAAAAGAAAAAGTATAAGTATAAGTATAAGTAAAAGATGATGATGCGTTTCTCTAGAGAGACCATTTGTCATTCTTAAATCATTAAAAGATTTTAAGTATGAACAGAAGGATTTTAATTGCGCTACTGGCTGTTGGTAGCTTTATCTGCCCAGCCGTCGCTCAGAAGGTGGCCTTGAAGACGAACCTCCTTTATGATGCTACAAGCACCATGAACCTCGGCTTCGAATTTGGCCTTTCCCCAAAATGGACCTTGGATGTATCCGGCAACTACAACCCGTGGACATTTTCCAAGAACAAGAAGTGGCAGCACTGGCTTGTTCAACCAGAAGCTAGATACTGGTTCTGCAATAAGATGATGGGCTCCTTCATCGGCTTCCACGCCCTCGGAGGTTCTCATAACATAGGTAACGTAGATCTTGACTTCAAGTTCCTCGGTACCGACTTCTCCAAATTGAAAGATTACAGATACGAAGGTTGGTTCGTAGGTGCAGGTGTTGCATACGGTTATACCTGGGCTCTCTCCAAGCATTGGAACTTCGAGGCTGAACTCGGAGTGGGATACGTTTATTCGAAATCGGATAAATACGAATGCCCACAGTGTGGTGAGAAACTCGAGAAAGACAAGGCGCATCACTACGTAGGACCTACCAAGGCGGCACTCAATCTGGTGTATGTCTTCTAATTCATGATACATTATTATATTAATAAGTAAAAACTGAAGATTATGAATACATATAAGATTTTAAACAAGACACTTGGAGCCGTCGCCCTCAGCATTCTGTTTAGCACTAACGCTATCGCTCAGGAACAGGCTGCCAAGGATATGAAAGTCCTCAACAAGGAAATCAAGAAGAAAGGCAATAAGGTGAACGTCTATATGGACCTCAATCTCGATGACGTGAAACTGGCAAGCAACAAGGGTCTCATCCTTACACCTATTTTATATAAGGGTGAGGATACGCTCAAGCTCCCGGCTGTGGAGGTGATGGGTAACAAGAGATACATCTACTACCAGCGTACCAAGAAGACCGCTACCCAGAACCCGCTCATCGTTGCCAAGCGTGAAAACAAGGAGCCACAGACGCTCCGATACGCTTACTCTACTCCTTACCAGGACTGGATGAAGAACTCCAACTTCGCCATCAGCAATGATGCATGCGGATGTAACCAGAAACTGCTGGCAGAAAACCTGCTCACCAACAATGGCGAGGCGCTCGTTACTCCTCAGCAGCTCTATCAGGCTTATCAGCAGCCAAAGGCGGAGGCAGTGAAGATCAGACAGGAAAACGGTTCGGCTAGACTCAACTTCCGCATCAACAAGTGGGATATCGTGAAGGATCTCGGTAACAATACCAATGAGTTGGCTACCATCAAGCAGACGCTCGACCTCGTGAAGAACGACCCTGATGTAACCATCACTTCCATTACCCTCCACGGTTATGCTTCTCCTGACGGCAGCTATGCCAACAACAACAAGCTTTCCCGCAACCGTACCCAGGCTCTCTACAACTACCTGTTGAAGACCTATCCTATCGACAAGAAGCTCTTCAAGGTAGAATCTACAGCTGAGGATTGGGAAGGAACACTGGAGTACATCAAGGGTCACAACATCCCTCAGAAGGAAGCTGCTCTCAAGATTATCAACAGCGATATGACTCCTGACCAGAAGGAACAGACGCTCGCAGCCAAGGCTGGTGAGGCATTCAGATTCCTCGTTGACAAGGTTTGGCCTGACTTGCGCCGCACAGATTACACCATCGAGTACGACGTGAAGGCATTCAACCTCGAAGAGGCTCGCAGAGTAATCAATACCCGTCCGCAGAAGCTCTCTCTCCAGGAGATGTATATGGTGGCAAACAGTTATCCGAAGGGAAGCGAAGAGTACAACAATGTATTCGACACAGCCGTGAAGATGTTCCCAGAAGATAAGCTCGCCAACCTGAATGCTGCTCTTGCAGCCATCGACAGAGGTGACAAGGTTAGCGCAGAGAAGTACCTGAAGAAGGCAGGCACCGGTGCCGAAGTAGATAATGCCCGTGGTTGCCTCGCCGTTCTCAATGAGGATTACGAAGCTGCCAAGCAGTACTTCCAGAAGGCAGTAGCCGGAGGCTTGAAGGGTGCTCAGGAGAATCTCAACAAGCTGAACAAGATTGTGGAGTAAGAGTTTGATTTTTAAGTATAAGTAAAAGAATAAACAATAATATTAATATAAACTAAAAAATTTAATTTAAGAACAAGAAAAGAAAGATTAGTATTTGATTACCCCCGGGCGAAGCCAGTGATGAGGTCTGAGAGACCCATCCATTTCGCAACTCAAACTAAAAAATTTGTATAACACTTAATAAGTAAAAGATTATGAAGAAAATGAATTTGCTCGTTATGAGCTTGGTATCAGCAGCAGCGTTATCTTTCTCAAGCTGCAGCAGCAATGATGATTTGACAAGTGGTGGAACTCAGTCACAGGCTGACGGTGTCTATATGACATTGAGCATCGCAGGTTCTAACCAGGGTACAAGAACTGAAGGTACAGTAACCGATCCAGGTATTGAAGGTGAATCTACAATTACTGAGGGTACATTGTATCTCTACAGTAACAAGACCGGCGAATGCGTATTCCGCAAGGTTATCACTGCATCAATGTTTGAAGAAGCTACTCCAAACAAGACTAAGCCGATCAAGATTTCTGTGAACACAGTTGACACAAAAGATAAGGATACATACACTGTGTACTTCATGGCTAACAAGACTGGCATCACAGATCCTTTGGCAACTGATGAAGCTTTCGCTTTGTCAGAAAATGGTGGAGCTGAATATGGTCTAACAGATAAGTCTAAGATTGTAATGTTCAATCAGAACGACAACGGCAAACATAAGGACCATAGTACCGTTGAGTTTACAGCAGATAACAACGTATCAACAAATCCAGCTCAGGCAGGAACTGTTTATCTGGATCGTGTTGTTGCCCGTATCGATGAGCCTACAGTAGCAGCTACCAACATCACAGCTGCAGAAGCTAAGACGGAGAATGTTGCTAAAACTATTGCTGGCATCACATATGAGAAGTATGCTATCTCTAACGTAAATAAGAATTCGTACATCGTACAGAAGTGGTCACAAGATTTCAGCACATTGAGTGTTAAGTGGGGAACTACTGAAACAACAAAGTACTTCCAGCCTACCGCATTCTTCGGTGATGCCAAGGCTCCTGCAAATCTTGATAAATTCGGCAACGTAAAGTATAACTACGTATTCGAGAATACAACACCTAATGCATCAGAGGCTACAGCTCTTTACTTCCGGATCAAGGCTAACTTGACTGACGAGGCTAAGGCAAATGCAGACTTTGCAGATGGTACATTCTATCGCTATGACAAGAAGCTCTATACCAGAATTGCTGATATCTTCTCAGATGCAGAGAAGGGTATTGTTTCTAACCCATTCACAGAGTCTGGTACAACAACTGCAGAAGCTGTTGTAGCAAGCATCAAGACCGAAGATGGCAAGCTCATTCCTGAGGGCGAAGCTTTGAACAACTTCCGCAACAACAATAAGATTGAAGTTTTCCGTGCTGGTTCTATGTACTATTACTATCCTATCCAGGACAATAACTACAAGACAGCAACAACATTCTCTGTATTGCGTAACAGCATCTATCAGTTGAAGGTAACCAAGATTAGCGAGGTTGGTAAGGATATTCCTAATGGTCCTACACCAGACGAAAACAACCCTAACTACTACATGACAGTTCAGGTTCAGGTTAATCCTTGGATCCTCAACACAAAGGATATCGAGTTGAAGTAATCAGAACTTCAATTGGAAAGAAAAGATGAAAACGGGATGTACCCCATCCCCTGCTCTCAAGATAATTCTTGAAACAACAATACTCTCAATCTCCCGGGGGCAACCCCGCCTCCGGGAGATTAAAAAAGAAAAAGATGATATTTGCCGCCAACAGATGGCGGGAACCCCTATCGTGCTGAATCAGCACCACTCAACAAGAAAAAAAGGATGCCGGAGGCTACCCCACTTCTTACGCCCTACGGCACACTAGATATAAGTATAAGTAAAAGAATTAATAAAACACAAACGATATGAAACATTTCATCATCAAAAACGGTTGCAAAGTGGTTTGTATCTCAGCCATCGCACTCTCTTCGCTTTCATCATGCATGAAAGACGATCTGACGAATTGTCCTGCACCTAAGGTGTCGCTCAAGTTCGATTATACATATAATGTTGAGAACGCTGATGCTTTCTCCCAGGAAGTGAAAAACCTCAACGTCTATGTTTTCGATAAAAACGGTAAATACTTCGATACCTATACGCAGTCAGCCGACAAATTCGAAACGGGTCACAGCATGGACATCACAGACTTACAGGAAGGTAAATACACCTTCGTCTGCCTGGCTCGTGACAAGAAACCTACAGGTAGCAGAGCCGACGGTGACGACGAGATGGAGTTCAGCTTCACCCAACTCACACCAGGTGTTTCTACCATTAACGACCTGCAGGAGGAAATGGGAAAGAAAGACGGAGAGGCTTCTGTCAACAACAAGAAGTTCACCGCTCTCTACACTGCCCAGACATCTCTCGACTTCAAGGGCAAAAAGGACACATCCGGCAAACTGAGTCTGATGAAATGTACCAAGACCTACCGCATCGTGATGCTTCCTTACGATAACGACCAGCAGGGATTCGTGGCAGAAAACTTCGACGTAAGAATCAAGGGTTCGGCTGCCCTCCTCGACTACAAGGGCGACAAGGTAAAGGATGCCAACGGAGTAGAACAGAACAAGCCAATCACCTACGTGCCTTACAACGAGAAACTGGTGGTGAACTCCAGCGGTAATACACAGATTGAAGGTGAAAAAATCGACAAGGCACTGGTTTACGACCTGTCTTCTTCCAGAATGTTCGAGCGCAAGAACGATGTAAGCACCCGCAACACCGAAAGCACGGAGTACGACGACAAGCGAATCGTAATCACCGACAAGCGCACAGGCAAGGTAATCTTCAACCACTCACTGCCATGGTTCCTCGCTCTCTGCGGCGAGCGCACCGACAAGGGCTGGGAGGATCAGGAATACCTCGACCGCCAGGATCACTACACCCTCGTATTCTACGTTCCAAGTCCAGGTTCCGACTACCACATGGATGCTAGAATCAAGGTGAACGGCTGGGTTCTCAATCTGCAGGACGTAGATTTAGGATCCAAGTAAAATGATCATAAAACAGTAACAAAGTAAAAGTATAAGTAAAAGATAGGAGATACAAGTTATGTTCGATTTCGCAAAAAGAAAAATCTGTGCGAATCAACTGACTAGCATAATGAAGGGAATAGCAGCATTGGCACCCACCTTACTGCTTATCCTGATACTAACATCATGTATGTCGGACGGTTACACAGATACAGCTGCTGGAAAGAGTGATACCTACATCAACCTGAATGTATCAACTCCTACAGCTCAGGCCAGAGCCAACGCTCCTGCTGGTTCAACAGCAGGTACCAGCGGATCGCTCGGGCAAGACGAAACTTCCCCAAGTCCAACAGAAGAGGAGAAAATATACAGTATCAGAGTTTGGGCTTTCAAAAGCGGCAGCGCTGAAACTGCAGCACCAATAGGATTCAAGGCAGAAACCGGCCTCAACAAAACCGGTTCACATCAGGTAAGTATGAAATTGTTGCGCAAAGCAGCAGGTGATTTGGAAAATATCGACCTTTTTATCCTGCTCAATGCAGAAAGCATTGGAGTTCTGGACGATAACAATTGCAATAGAATGACTCGCCAGGAATTGAAAGCTGTAACTTTTAACTCAAACTTCGGTATCAATACAGAAGATGGCAGCCCTCAGGCTAAAGCAGTTCCTGCTACAGGTTTACCAATCTCACGTGTCATTACAAACATCAATGTAAAAAACAACATTGCAGATAATGCAGCCAAAGCAGCTACCAAACCTGTAAGTGTTCCATTGATTAGAGCCGTTTCCAAGCTCCACTTCTTCTTTGCCCGTAAGACCGGCAAGGATACAGAAAGTGTAACTGTCACCAAGATTGTTGTAAACGGAGAGACCCTGACAGAAGCAAGCCCAGTATTCCCAGAAGCTGCAACAAATGCCGAAAAGGATACTAAAGGATTGACAGGAAGTCTCAATGGTCTCAATTACCTCACCAAGAATTTGATATTCGGAGCTATTGCAACAAATAAAATCAACCCTGTTGCCGATCCTAAGGTATATATTCGAAATACCGGAGAAAAAGCCCAGGATTATATGACTCGTCTCAGCACTGGTGTACAGGAAGGTTGCAGAAGCTATCTTCGTGAGACTGACAAGACCATAACTGGTAAGATTTATTTCAAGTCAAATGCTTCGCTTGCAGAAAGATCGGTTATTTTTGAAATTCCAAAAGCCTATCGCAATCATGAATTGGTTGTATATGGCTACTTCTCTGGAGAAGCATTTCTGGATAATCTCAAGTTACAGTACTACGTAGCAAGTTGGAATGAGAAGGCTGCTACAGATATCACATTTAATTAAACTATTGGAGGAATCATAATATGAAGAAAGTAATGAAATTAGCATACCTGCTCATGGGAGTAGCACTCTTACTCAGCAGTTGCTCGGAAGACATCTTCCCGGGCGGCAGCGAGAGCAACGAGGATGTTACCATTTCGTTGGCCTATTCTGATGTTTCCCCAAGAGACATCGTGGTCAACTCCCGAGCTACAGAAGCAGAGGAGCGTCATCTCGACAATCTCTACATCTATATATTTGATGGCAATGGTAATCTGAAGGGTTATAAAGGTATTGAAGGTGAAGCTAATCTGCCCCAAAATACCAGCACCACCAAAGCGCAAATAAATGGAATCAAGACAAGAAGCGGCGAATCGTATATCTATGCTGTTGCCAACATCTCTACGGGTCTTTATCCTGTTGAGACCAGCAGCGGTACTGTTGCTGCAAACAAGTTACCTATTAACTTGAATGAAGAAACAGCCCGTGCCGGCGGATATGACTTCACCCTCGACAAGCTGAAAGCTTTGACTTTCAAGCGTAACAATCGTAACACCATTCAGATTCCAAGTGCATTCTTGATGAGTGGTGCTGTACAGCAAGGCAAACTGGTGAACATCACAACTGCAGGAACTATCGTTAATGGCGGAAATGACATCAGACTGAGCCGAATTGTATCCAAGGTGAAGTTTACCATCAAGGAAAAAACAGGAGATGGCGTAAAGCGTTCATTCAAACTTGCTAATTATGATATCATGAATATCGCTATGAATGGTACACTCATTGGCAGTATTGACGGTAACAATAAGAAAAAGATAAGCAATGATACAGATGTTAGCAATATCGTGGGTCAGACTCTTGGCGTAAACGATGTGGATAAGACAGGCGCAGAATACTTCGAAGCCTATTTGCCAGAAAATCTGCAGGATGCAAAACAGATCGTAACAGATCAGGCTAAGCGAGAGGACGACAAGATGTCAAATCCTAAGGAATTCACCAATGCTCCAAAGTATGGCACATACGTAGTTTTGAAAGGCAAGTATGAAGAAACCAAGGATGGTTCTACCAAAACTGCCGACGTAACCTACTATGTTCACTTAGGCGACTGCAGTGCAAATTACAATGACTACAATGTTGAGCGTAATTGCAAGTACACCTTTAACATCACTGTGGCAGGTGTAGATAAAATCATCGTTGAAGCTAAAAAAGAAGGAAACGATCAGCCTGGTGCAGAAGGTGTGGTATTGAAATATGGCAATACCGGTAAGAACCTGACACTCGACAGTCATTACGAATATATGGTAATGCGCTTCAATAAGGAGGACATCCAAAAGCTGAAAAAGTCCAACTTAGGATATTACTATCAGGTTTACGCTTTGGGCAAGAAGACAGAGCCAATAAACGTAAAAGATGAAGCAAATCCAACGACAGAGGAACACAAACAGCAGCTGAATGGTGTAGATACAAAGTGGATTGAATTTGCTATTACTGGCAGAAACAGGAGCAAGAGTAGCTATGGCAACGAAAATGACGGAAGAGGTACTCCATGCGATTATCCTGGCAAAAGATACACCATGGATATCGAAACATTCTTGAAAATGCTGTATGATAATGCAGACAACAATAGTTTTTGGACTAATGGCAAATACATTGATGCAACCTGCTTCGTCAGTGAGAACTACTATAGCAATCTCACTTGGGACAAATACGTTAACAACGTAGATAAGCGAGCATTCTATGTGGCAAACAACGTATGGGTTAGCGAAGATACAAGAAGTGTATATGCCGAGGCTCAATATGGTTTGACCCAGCACAATATCCAGACCTTCTACGATAGAAGTCAGGCAGGAAGCGTAACAGCTTATGGCTGCGAAACCATCAATAACGAGGAAAAATCTACTGGAGGCAGCGACTACAATATCAACGAACAGGTAAAGGGCTCCAACGGTAACGACTATTGGAACGGACGTGCCAATATGGAGAAAGATATATTCAGCAATGGCAAAGCGGTGAAAACCTGGGATGATTTAAAGAACAATAAATCACTCAGAATAGCATGTATGAGCAGGAACCGAGATTTGAATGGTGATGGCAAAATTACAAAAGACGAAATGAGATGGTATGCACCGGCAACACAACAGTATGCAGGTATATGGATTGGAGAAGAGATAATGAGCACAGAATCTAAGCTCTTCAAAAAATCGACGAAAATACTTGTACCTAATGATAAGGGTGAGAGCCCGAATCGTATGGTATATTATTCTTCAACCCAAGATGCTGAATCATTTTTATCTGAAGAAGGTATGGCAACAGGTAACTATAATAGTGCCACATCTGATTACAGACCGAAATATGTACGGTGTATTCGCAACTTAAAGTCTGGTAATATTGGATATGATCAGACACCTGATAAGTATTTCAGCTACAACAGCAATACTAAAACTGTTACTTTAAACAAAGTAGATCAGGATGCCCTGAACATAACAGGTGAACAAGGAGAGCTGAATGATCATACAGAACGTGAAGAAGGAAATAAACCTGCCCAAAAGTTTACCATTGCAGCTATCACCTGGAATCATAGTTATAAAGATAAAGGCACAACGATTAGGCCTACGGCAGAAAACGTATATACAGGAAAATATCAGTGCTATGGCCGTTATAGCGAAAATAGTAAAACGAATTGGAGGGTTCCTAACCAGCGCGAATTGTGTATTATGACAATGGTTGCACCAAACGATGTAAGAAACACTGCTTGCAGAACACAATTTTCTAATATGAGTTTTAGACAGTCGTGGACATATAACAGCAACAACATCGTAACGATGAGCCTGTCTGGCGTATGGGGAGTCCGCTGTATCAAGGTACAAAAATAGTTAGCAAAATACAAAAGTTAAGAATCATATATCTGTAAGAGAGGAGGGAAGGAAGTTGGGAATACTTCCTCCCCCCTTGTTTTAGTTATTATAAGACATTATTATCATTTACTATTATACAAATTTGCGAAGACTAGACTAGACTGGTCGTTGGAATTTTAGTTGCCGAGGTGACTCACCTTCTAAGATTCCACGACTTTTTTTGGCTCAGGGGAGATTGTCCGTGGATAAGACAATCTCCCCTGAGCCATATTTTGAGCATTAATAATTTAAACTGTTTTTGTCTAACAAGAAGTCTTTCAGCCCGATTGTAAGGATGCCATCTTCATTTCTCTTGGGCTTGCGATTAGTTGGTCTAAATATTGTTGTCTTTTAATATCCATAATTATGCTGTATTATCAAAAAGTGGTAGTTTTACCACTTTTCGTCACTTTCCCATTTTCTAGTTCCCAAATCCCCCTACTCCATAACATATTACAGATCGAGCTTTTAGTCCCCCATTGAATACGTGTATTTTTTAAATGACAGAGTAGTTACCCAGAAAGACCGTGAGGCAGAGTAAGATAATAACTTTCAAGCCCCAAAAAACTCCCTATAAGTTCAGGCATCTATCGCCTGGCTTATGGGGAGAACTTGTATCTGATAATTTTATGATTTCAATTGATGCAATTGCTCATGGGTTAAGCCCGTCAGTTCCATGATAGAGTCATCATCCATACCCTTTAATAGCATTTTCTTCGCTATATCAAGACTTTTGTGATAACTACCTCTTGCTTCACCTTTGGCAAAACCTTTAGCTTCACCTTTGGCAAAGCCCTTAGCTTCACCTTTGGCAAAACCTTTAGCTTCACCCTTGGCAACACCTTCATCAATACCATTCATGTAATAGCTCATTAAGACACCATAGTAATCATCGGCGGCCTTTAAGCTTTCATCATATTTCTCTTGCTCTTCCTGACTCAGACAGCGGGAATCTGCCAGTTCAGCAAGACGCTTGAAAATCTTCTTCTGTGCCGTAAACGGCATTCTCTCTAATGCTTCCATATGCTTTAATACATAAATCCATTTGTCAAAATCACT